>CAIJIZ010000526.1 GCA_903820735.1 uncultured Pirellula sp. | reverse complement strand
GGGGGGGATGAAGGAGGGAAGGGCACTAGACGACGCTTGAACATGCTTGTTGCGATTCAACGATCAGTAGGGTGTGGTGAAGCGGTCGGCCGATGATTTCCTCAACCACTTCGACATCCCAAATACCACCCCTTGCATCCGCGAGGCTAACCCTCGACCGCGAACCCCACCACTTCTCGCGTGACAACATCACGCACGTTGAACTTCAGCGATTGACGGACCGCAAACGGTGAGTGATCGCCAATCTCACCCCCCGGTCGCTTCTCTTCCCGCTGGGATGTGAACGGGAGTTACGAAAAAAGGTGCTCCGCACCAAGCATCACACAGCCGGGCTTTGGTTTTCTTTGCGTCTTTGTCTCTTTGCGTGAGCCATCCGCACCCCTCGCACGGCCTCAGAGGGCCATGCTACGGGGACATGTTACGGAAAGCTCTTGGTTCCCTCCTCTTGAAGGTGACAATTTGCTGCTCAAAAACCACATTTCCGCGTACCAATCCATATCTCGATTTTGACGGTATTGGGCTAGAGGCTAGAGGCGGGAGAGGCGGTTAGGGGGTTTGGGTTTTGAGGAAGCCGATGAGCGAAGCGAGTTCGGCTTCGCTGATGAGTTCTTCGAAGTTGCTGGGCATCAACGAGAGCTTGCTGACTTTTTCTTGTTCGATTCCGCTGCGAAGAATACGTTGGGCTTTGCCGTTTTGATCGATGATTTCAAGGGTTTGGTCGTTTCGGTCGAGAACCAGGCCGGAAATTGTCTCGCCGTCATCCATCTGGACATTGGTGATTCGAAATGCTTCGTCGACATTTCGGTTCGACCAGAGGATGTCCTCGCACAAGCGTTCGATGGTACGAACGACGGCACCATCGAGTTGTGGACCGATAAGTTTTCCGTTTCCTCGCAGTTGGTGGCACGTTGCGCAGCGTTCCTCGAAGACCCGTTTGCCAATGGCGATGTCGGGAGTCAGTTGCGAGATGGCTTGGGCTTTCTGAAGCACAAACAGAGCTCGTTGCGAATCGTTCTGTGCGTCTGGCTTGAGGTCTGCGAATCGGGCTGCTTCTTCTTCGGATAGGCCATCCCACCAAGATGGTGGTAACGCTTGTAAGGAGTCTTTCGAAAGGGCGCCGCGACGGATCAAGCGCTCGATCAAAGGTAGGGCGCTGCGGTGCGTAGCCCATTTCTTGACGAGTTGTTCTTGGATGGGGGCGTTGGCCCGTTTCCCAAAAGCTTCTGCGAGGGAATTCAGGGAATCTTGGTCGACGTTTTCCCAGTCCCAACGATATTTCCAACCGATTACACCCGACTGTGCGCGATCTTTCGTTTGTTTTTGAACAACACCTTGTGGTGGATGATCGGCAAGAAGATCTTCGGCACCATTCTCGATGATGAGTTGAACTAAGTCGGAGAGGGGAGGGAAGTCCAATCCAGCGACGGAGCTTTGCAGTTGGACTTTACATAGAGCATCGAGCTTGTCGGATTCGAGCAAACGTCGCCATTGGGTCAAGAAAGGGCCGGCTTGTTCGGAGGATGTTTCGGCTGAGTAAGTTTTTAGAGCGTTGGACTTGCGTTCATTCGTGTAGACGCTGTTGCCATAGCATTGGGCTAATCGCACGAGGGATTTGTAGGAGTCGCTTAGCGAGGAGTGAGCTAGCCCTGGTTCGGAGATTTCAGCGATGCCGATCCAAGCGTAGGCATCTAGGCCGCATCCATCGACGACTTCGATCCTCACCGAAGCACCGATGTGTTTGCTCAAATCGATCGACACCCATTTCGCGATATCGCTGCGAGGCGTGTAGGTACGTTGGATTTCCTGCCATTGACCTTGATGATTAGGGTCGACGAGAATTCGTACGAAGTTCTCGCGTCTTTCAGGTTCGTTGGGCATTCCATCGTGTCCAACGATCCAGAATGAGAGGTTTTCTGTCGCGCTGAATGGACTGCTCGTCCAAGTACCCGTGTAGCGTTCGGATAGGCCAAGGCTACTTACGAATGGGATTGGGGTTTGAGGCTGCTGGCTTGCGTCAGGGTGCGTGTTTCGATCTAGCGAACGGGGTTCAGTAGGCCAATTTCGAGCGTCGCCGGTCTTCGATGCTTGGGCTCTCCAGCCGTGCAAGGTGAAGTTGGCTTTGTCTGCTTGTTCAAGCCATGCTGCAATAGCGTCGGAAAAGATTTCCTGGCCAAGGAGTATGAGGGGCTCGGAGAGTTTCCCGTTTCGAGCTTTTTGCGATTCAGCGATTAGGAGGAATTGTTCGGTTTTCGCGGCAGGGTTGTCGACGATTCGCTCGACAAGTTTTAGGACACGTGGGGTATCGGCATCGCTCGACATCGTTGCGGCTTGGAGCAAAGCGTCGCGGATCCAAGGAGTATCCCATTTTTGGTTGAGGTTTGGACCGATTGATTCGATGATTTCCAGCGCCCACTGCGAAGCGGCCGGCTCGCGGACGGCTTGGAGGACTTTAAGCAACGCTTGGGCGCGAGCAACATAAGCTGCATCGCTAGAGTCTTCCTGTGCGGTGCTTTGGGAGGGCTTCTTGAAAGTCGTAAGGAGTGATTGAGGGAATTTCGAGTTTTGCTTTGTCTCGCGTCCAAGGATATCGCGGAGCGCGATCCAGTGCGCTTGGAGCAAGAAGGGGTCTTGGGGATCGACGGCGGGGATTTGATCAAGAATGCTGAGGGCTTCTTGGATGCCCCCGGTGGATCCGAGTTGTTCGATTGCTCGCAATTGTTCGATCGCGCGAATTTGTGTATTGGCGACTAACTTGGCCTCTGGGGGGGCTTGTTTCTGAGTTTGGTTAGAAGCGTTGAGGTTGTCCCCTTTGTAAGCGATGCGCCAGATGCGGCCGCTGGTTCGATCGCGATCTGGATGGTCGAGGGGGACTTCGTAGTGTCCGATGATTTTGTTGTAAAAGTCCGCTACATAGAGGGAGCCGTCGGGACCGAATTGAAGATCGACAGGGCGGAACCACGGGTCATCTGAGGTTAGCAGGTCGGGCAGCTCGATCGCTTTTGCGGTGGTGCCATGGTATTCAAGGCGGTTGCGGTTGATACGGCATGTCATCACGTTTCCGCTTACGAGGTTGGTTTGAAATGCAGCTGGGAATTGTGGATTTTGGATATAGGCGAGTCCGGAGATGGCGGTACTGCCGTGCAAGTGATCCATGGTTGGTGGTAGGAAACCAAGCCCATCGTGGGGACGACCAAAGCTTGGGTAGCACCCTCCCTTGAGGAGTTGAGTGATGGGTTTGCTGTGGCAATCGGCGGAGTACCAGAATCCAAAACGGTCTTGGGTCATGCCAAACGGATTGACTTGGCCTTGGGTGTAAGTTTCTACGCGAGAGCCATCGGGTTTGAATCGAAATATATTGCCGCTGGTGAGTTCGATACTGTGGCCGTCAGTCCCTTGGATTTTTGAGATGTTATTAAATCCATGGCAAGCGTAGATCCAGCCATCTTTTCCGTCGCGGAGGGCATTTACCATCCCGTGGGTGTCGCGTGAAGTATCGAAAGGTCCGAGGATGACTTGGCGATGATCGCACTTTCCATCTCCATCGGTGTCTTTCAAGAAATAGATATTTGGGATAGAGAAAGCTAAAACGCCATCTTCGAAGGGGAGAATTCCTATGGGAATATTCAAGCCATCCGCGAAGATTTGTTTTGTTTCGAAAGACCCGTTATGGTCGCGATCTTCGAGAAGTGCGATGGAGTCGCCTGGGGACGTATCCCCTTGGGCGGGAAACGGATAAAGGTGGCTTTGGCTTACCCACAACCGACCTTTTGCGTCGAAAGCCAGATTCATCGGTTTCGCGATATCGGGTTCACTAGCGACCAACTCTGCTTGGAATCCAGCGGGTAGATGGAATCCGGCGAGTTCGTCGGCGGGTGATCTCCAGGGTGCGGAGCGGATAGTCTGACCGAACCATTCGGCGGGCGAGGTCGGCTCGGCCGCCCGATATTCTTCGGTGGCGTTGGTTGCTTCTTCGTCTTTAATTGCTTGAGCAGTGTTGGTTGCTTGAGCAGTGCTTTCATACCCCAAAGCTTGGGGATGAAAAGCGTACTTGCAGAGCCACAGCGCTGCGAGTGCGTAGAGGAAGCTAGCCGATCGTCGAATGGTTCGGTTTGTCATGATATCGATGGTCGATTCTTTTGAGGCTTATGCTTCGTCAAGGATTTCAACGGCTCGGAATTTCTCACCTTCGAGCATCGAGAGGCTTGCGCCGCCGCCGGTGCTGACGTGGGTGACGGAATCGGCAAAGCCGAGTTGTTCGATGGCCGCAGCGCTATCACCACCTCCGATGATACTTACTGCATCGCTATCGGCGACGGCTTTGGCGACCGCTTTGGTTCCTTCGTCGAAGGGGGGCATTTCGAAGACGCCCATTGGTCCGTTCCATACGACGGTTTTGGAAGACCTGACGATTTCGGCGTATCGCTTAGCGGTCTCAGGGCCGATATCCAGCCCTTCCCAACCATCTGGGATTTCCCCAGCGCGGACAACTTGTTTGTTGCAATCGCCGCTGAAGGCATCGCCGCAATGGGTGTCTGTGGGGAGTACGAGTTTGGTGCCACCGGAGGCGATGAGTTCTTTAGCGAGGCTAACCTTATCGGGTTCGATGAGGCTTTTGCCTGTCTTACCACCTTGGGCCAAGGAGAACGTATAGGCCATGGCACCGCCGATCAAGACATAGTCGCAGACGCCGAGTAGGTTTTTGATGACATTGATTTTGTCGGAGACTTTCGCACCGCCGAGGATTGCGACGAATGGGCGTTGCGGTGCGGAGATCGTATCGCTGAGGTATTGGATTTCTTTTGCGACGAGGAATCCGACCACTTTTGGTTTTTGCCCCATAGCAAGAGGAACTGCCACCATGGAAGCTTCTTCGCGGTGGCAGGTGCCGAACGCGTCGTTGCAATAGATATCTGCGAAGGATGCGAGTGTG
>CAIJIZ010000525.1 GCA_903820735.1 uncultured Pirellula sp. | reverse complement strand
ATCTGGTTAAACTTCTAAAACGAGCAGCTCACGCCACCCGATGCCGGGACATATGCGACCCGTGCATAGTCCATCACCATACGGTGCGAGCTGAATCGCCATGCAAGGGTGCTGATGCTGTTGCACATCCGATTGATCCAAGCTCTCGGTAATCCATCTTTGTCCCGGTCGTAATAAAGCGGTACGACTTCTCTCTCCAGCGCCTCGTAGAGATATTGCGCATCGCGATCATCCGTGATACGATCCTCCACGTGGCTCGTACCTTTGCCGATTGCAAATCCGTTCGAACCATCGTAGGCTTCCGCCCACCATCCATCGAGGATGCTTAAATTCAGGCCACCGTTGAGAATGACCTTCTGCCCGCTAGTCCCCGATGCTTCCAACGGACGGCGTGGGTTATTGAGCCACACGTCGACCCCTTGCACCATATGCCTGCAGACATTGATGTCATAGTCTTCAATGTAGTGCACCTTGCCAACGAACCTTGGGTCCTGTCGAAGATTCGCGATCTCCTGGATGAATCTCTTTCCCGGTTCATCCTTCGGATGGGCTTTACCGGCGAAGAGGAACTGGACAGGACGCTGCGGATCGTTAGCGATCGCAGCGAGGCGATCAAGATCTCGAAACAGAAGATTGGCGCGTTTGTAAGTGGCAAACCGTCGGCCGAACCCAATCGTCAGAATCGATGGATTGCAGTTGCGAAAGGGCGCTTCGGAATTCTCAGCCTGTTCGCCTCGTTGCTCGTTCTGCTTGGCTATTCGACGACGAACAAACGCGAATAAAAGATTCTTAAGTGTGTTGTGCGTCTCCCATAACTCACCAGGGTCGACGTTGTGAATAGATTGCCAGCAATGCGGTTCCCCCATCTGCGATTTCCAGTTTACTGGGAAATTCCTATCGTAGAGTTGCTGCATCTGCTCGGCCAACCAGCTCTCGACGTGAACACCGTTGGTGATGTGGCCGATGGGGATTGCTACCTCTTCGCGTTGTGGCCATAAAGCCCGCCACATACGTCTGGAAATATGCCCATGCAATTGACTAACCGCATTGGCCCGTCGCGACGCTTTGAGCCCAAGCACCGTCATGCAGAAAGGTTCGGAATGATTGTCTGGACAGACGCGTCCGAGACTCATTAAGTGGTCATGGGAAATCTGCAAAGCGTCGCGCAACGGGCCGAGATGCTCTTCGATCAATTCGTTGGAAAAACGATCATGCCCGGCAGGAACTGGCGTATGCGTCGTGAATAGCGTGGCATTCGACACATCGCGCATGGCATCCTCAAAACTGATGCCATCTTCCTCCCGCCGCAACCGAATCGCTTCAAGCGTAGCGAAAGCGCTGTGGCCTTCATTGAGGTGATAGGCTCCCGGATCGATTCCCATCGCATTCAATGCGCGAACACCTCCGACCCCAAGCAGCAATTCCTGCCGAATTCTAGTACGTTCATCCCCTCCATAGAGCCGACTCGTCAGTTCCCGATCCTCGGGTTTGTTCCCTTCGACGTTACTGTCAAGCAGATACAAGACCACCCGACCAACGTTTACCTTCCAAACCTTCGCTAATAGTTCTCCCGAACGCGTCTGTAGTCGCACGGTGCAAGCTTGGCCGTCAGGTGTACAAGCCGGGGTTAACGGGAGGTTATCTACGCGTGACTCGATGTATTCCTCCGCTTGATAGCCACTTGGATCGAGTCGTTGCTTGAAGTACCCATGCGAGTAAAACAACCCAATCCCAACGAGTGGGACTCCAAGGCCGCTGGAGCTCTTTACGTGATCCCCGGACAAGACACCTAATCCACCGGAGTAAATGGGTAAGGATTCATGAAGCCCGAACTCGGCGGAAAAATAAGCAACTGGTTTACTACCAAGAACCCCTGCATGGGTATGCGCCCAAGTATGGGTGTTGGTTAAATATTCTTGCAACCGCCGATAGGCATGATTGATTCGGCTGTGAAGAACCAATTCGCTAGCGCGATATGACAAGGTTTCAGGAGTGTATTCGCGTAACAATGCAATTGGATTGTGATCGACCTCCCTCCATCGGACCGGATCGATATCACGAAATAAACGGACTACGTCCGGTTGCCAACTCCACCAAAGGTTTCTTGCTATTGCCCAGCATTTCTCGTAAACCGCCGCGATACCTTCTTCTCCATGACACAATGCATCGAATGCACTACGTTCCATTTTCAACCTAACCTTTCAACGAGAAATCTCCTGCAACCGACTTGGACGCTAGCGATGATCGTCCGCCCCGTACCGATACGCCGTTTCCCTGGCCTTCTGCGGATGGGAAAAGCCTTCGTGCATCTGCGGTTTATAGGTTACACTTGATCCATTCACTACGCATCCTATATCGAACAAGATCCTGGCGAAAACGTGCGACTTATTGACATTCTCTTTGATGCATTTCAGAAGAGCAGCATTCAGCAAGCCCCCGAACTGGGTTCCGCTGAAATTGAACGATCCATCGTCGCACTTCGGAATTGGATCGATGATTTTCATCCCTCGGGTCATGAACTAAGCGACTTTCCCAAACGGTCCTTGTTTGAACTCGCGGATCTCGAAGGTCGCCTCGGGGGAACTCCATTATCGCAATTGCATTTTTATCTCACGGTCGCATTTGCTTCACTATCGACTGCATTCATCCTGACGCAACGCACCGCTGCCTTGCGCAGAATCGAATCATCCAAAAACAAAACTGCAACCGAAATGCTTGAAAGGCACCTTCGGGCCGAGCATTGGATCACCGTAGGAATCAGTCATCTCACGACCAGCCGCCAACATCAAGCCGCACCAGCGGTTATTGCAAGAGCATCAGCGGCGGAATCGACTATGCCAAATTCTACCCCTTGCTGGACCTTGAACGGTACGATCCCTTGGGTTACCGCCGCGAAGCACTCCGAAGCGATCGTCGTCGGAGCATCCGATGAGCAAAACCCAGCATTACAGTATCTGTTCTATGTACCAACCCATCAGGCCGGCATCGATCTTGGTTCCGGAATGCACTTGCTTGCCCTGAGCGATAGCTGTACGGATGAAGTTCAGCTTCGCGATCTGAGGGTGTCCACGGAGCAATTACTGCACGGGCCGATCGCGAATGTTCTGTCCGTCTCGCAGTCTAATGGTGCAGGAGGCTTGCAAACCAGCGCACTTGCACTTGGACTTGCCGCATGCGCAATCGACTGGATTTATGGCCAGACGCAGCAACGCGGTAACTTGAGCCCCTTCTATGAGAGCTTAGCAAAGCAGTGGACATTTCTTTTCGAGGCAATGAATCAACTTGCAAGCGGAGCGGATTGCAAGATGGACGCGATGACATTGAGAAAAGACTCGAACACGTTGGTTCTACGAGCCACCCAGTCCGCGTTGGCGATCAGCAAAGGTGCTGGTTTTCTCGCACACAATTCCATCGCACGCTGGACACGAGAAGCGATGTTTTTCCTCGTGTGGAGCTGCCCTCAAGGAGTCGCGGAAGCGCATCTGTGCGAATTCACGCAGTTTGCTCCTATACCGTAATCGAATTTGGTATAGTTCAACGAACTATGCCCCCAAACGATTCAATCCCTAAGAAAGGTTTTTTGCGTGATCGGTGAAATTATCTCCGTCGGTGACGAGCTAACAAGCGGCCAGCGTCTCGATACCAATAGCCAGTACCTAAGCCAACAGCTTGCGGATCTAGGCATCCAGGTTCGACATCACGTCACGGTCGGTGACGTCTTATCCGATAACGTCGCTGTATTCCAACTTGCCGCATCTCGTGCCGATGTAGTAATCATCAGTGGAGGACTAGGGCCAACCGCAGACGATTTGACAAGGGAAGCGATGGCAGAAGCGTTCTCATTACCTTTGGAGCATCGCGAAGAAGCGATGCAGCACATCTTGAAGTTGTTCAAGACCAGAGGTCGCGAGATGCCCGAACGCAATCGAGTCCAAGCGTTGTTCCCGCAAACCTCTCGAATCATTCCGAATCCACACGGAACCGCCCCAGGAATCGACTTGGAAGTTACCCGTCAAGGTAACAAGTGCCGGCTGTTCGCGTTACCGGGCGTTCCAGCGGAAATGATCCAAATGCTCGCTGAAACCGTAGTACCAAGGCTGACTGAGGAAATGGGGCTGGGAAAAACTCGCTGGTTCTACCACTGTATTAAGCTCTTCGGATTAGGGGAAAGCGACGTCGAGAAGATAATACCAGATTTGATTGCCCGAGACCGAATACCACGAGTTGGTATCACCGTTTCCAAAGCTACGATCACACTACGAGTTGCAGCCGAATGCAGCTCAAACGAAGAGTTCCGCAAACTCATCACACCAACACTTGTGCAGATCCACAACGCATTTGAAGAACACATCTTCGCCGAGGGAGAGCGTGAGCTGCAGGACGTCATCCATGAGATCCTTTCTACAAAATCCAAGTCACTTTCCGTGACGGAACTCGGATCTGGATGCTGGATCGGATCGATGCTCGCCGATGATTTTCACTTCTCCAGCAGCACTGGGTTGGTGCATCACGAGTGGCTTCCTCGGTTTCCTCCAGTCGGACGCGAAAACCAAGGCGTTGCCGAGATCGAAGAAATCGCTCGCAGATCGCTACAGGCCCATGGAACCGATTACGCTCTTGTTGCCGGCGTGTATCCGACGAGTTCCAGCCTTCTAGAATGCGATGGATTACCGACTGTAAGTTTTCAAATCAGTGTTGCTAGAAAAGGGGGCGAAGTCACAACGATTAGCCCCACGATCAGTGGGCATCCTGAATTGTTTTTCCAACGCCTTGCGAAAACCGCCCTCAATACTTTGCGCAAGGAGATGCTTCGTGGTTAACTGGGTATTCGTAACAAAGACATCCGAGGTACCGGAGAACGGTGGAAAAGCATTTCCGGTCAACGATCGCATGATCGCAATTTTTCACGACCAAGGTGCTTATTTCGCATTAGATGATTTCTGTCCGCACCAAGGTGCATCCTTGGCGGCTGGCTGGATTCACGATGGGTGTGTGGCTTGCCCCTGGCATGCTTGGCGCTTCGCGCTCAAGGATGGCACTTGGATGGACAATCCAAAAATAAGAACCGAACACTACGCATTGGAACTTCGCGGCGAAGATATCTTCGTTGAACTCCCGCCGGATCAAGAACCGGCGATTGACGCCTCCTGAGTCGAACTGCTAGCCGGTAATCTGCTATAACGCGGCCTGCCATAACAGTAACTGAGGACAACTCGAAAGAGTGTCGGCGGTGTAAATCCCTCCGGTCTACTAAGGTGACAAATTCTCCATTGCTGCGCATCCTTCGGGCAAACCTTTGGTACAGGATTGGTGTTGCCCGCTGGATTCGATACGATGGAGAACTCAGGAGAATAGATGTTCTTTTGTTCCACGCATGTCTCTTAGCCGTTTCCATTCCCTTCCAAAGATACCAAAGGATACTACCTTGAAATCACTCAGCTCTTCATGCGGAATTCGTTCGCTTGTAATTCTTTGTTCGAGTTTTTTTGTGAACACCGCAGCTGTCCGGTCGGAGGATGCATTACCGCAAGTACGTCCGGATGTGGTTTATGGGCACAAAGACGGAATGGCCTTAACCATGGATGTGTTTGAGCCAAGTGCTAATCGTAAGGGGATTGGACTGTTGTTCATGGTTAGCGGTGGCTGGGTATCGTCATGGATGCCATCTGAACAGATGGCTGCGTTTTTCAAACCGCTGAGCGATGAGGGTTACACTATCATCGCTGTGCGGCACGGGAGTAGCCCCAAGTACAACATTCCGGAAATCGTCGAAGATGTGCGGAAAGCTTTAGCTCACGTCGATAAACAAGCAGACGCTTGGCAAATCGATCGGACCAAGTTGGGAGTCTTTGGATTCTCTGCAGGTGGCCATTTATCGTTGATGCTCGGAACCACAGCGAACGATAAGAAAGCTGGGCCAAGGATTGCTGCGGTTGCCGCAGTCTTTCCTCCAACGGATTTAAACCCCTATAAAACGCCAGGAAATCCACTCATGGAACAGTTCCCGGCACTCAAGTTTGATTCCAAGCGAAATGATGAATTTTCGCCACTTCGGCAAGTGTCCGGTCCCGATGCTCCCACTTTGTTGGTTCACGGTGACAAAGATGAATTGGTGCCGATTTCTCATAGTCAGAATATCAAAGATGCATTCTCCAAAGAATCGGTTCCATGCGAACTGGTCGTCATCGAAGGTGCGGCGCATGGGTTCAATGCTGAGGGAAATCGAATCATGTTCGAATCGATGCGAGATTGGTTCAAGACACACCTTGCTGTCAACGACAAGTAGAAGTGAGGGGAATCCAATCGTCTGAACTCTATCAGTGCTTACTCCCAAACCAAGCGTCGAAAGCTTGGTCGGGAGCCTTGCCAGTTCTTACTACCGATGAGTGTGCCATCTTTTTCATGGTAGGCTCGTAGACTAAGAAGGTCGATGTGGTCCCAAGTCTGTAACTGAGTCGATTGACCCTTCGGTTCTTTCGTAGCAGTTCGAAAGTCAGAAGGGCTGAGTCTTACCGATTGTTCTCCCGATCCATCCAATTGAACTACCGCAATGAATTCTCTCATAGGGCCTTGGTAGGAGCGAAAGAAATTCTCCGTTAAGACAACGACTAATTCATTCGGGCGGTCCGTCGTTACATCGATTCGCATTTGCTTGTCTTTCCCGCCGCGCCACTTTGGATCGTTGATTTTACGGGTGGAATACTCCCAGTGATGTGGGTTGTCCGCGGAGAGCAAGTACCAGTCCTGCCAACCTTCCGAGAAATCGTCGATCACATCAGTGACTTCGTCGGTAGCATTCGCTTTGTGATCTTGTAGCTGCGTTGGAGTGATTGCGTGGAGAGTTGAGCTGATAACAACCGACTCAGTTGGCGAGGAATATGGCTCTGCAATCGTTCTCGGACAAGGGTAATGCACATTCGCAAAAACAAAGAGAGGTTGCTCGTCACTCATAATCGGCAGTGGACTCGTCCACGTCTGATCCGTAGGTAAAGCAGTCGCTGTTCGCCAAAAGCGAGCTATGGGGTGAGGGTCCAGTGAATAAAAAACCTGCACACGCTCCACAGGTAGGCTTGGATCGGGTGTCACCTGAAATTGTGGTACGCGATCAACTCCATCAAATCGCATAGCCGTTTGCGGAGTTGAAGGAAATCGGAACGTTCCTTTCAGGTGCTGATCGATCCATAGTGGACGAGATATTGCATATTCCGGCGTAAAGCGATGATTCATGTGAGGCGTAAAGACATATCGAACCTCATCGTTGGGAATCAGACTACCGGTGCGGAATGTATCATCCATAATTCCGTGAAAATCATTGGTGGCTCCGAGCCACAATACCGGACAGGAAATACGAGACGCATACGATTCGAATCCCAGCGTAGCGTCGAATAGGGCAACATCGCCATTTGGAAGCTGCTTTTTTTGTTCAGGTAGAAAAGGCCAGGGCTGATGACGAAACCCGGATCCTCCGACCGAAGGGGCTGCCAACCGCACCCGGTCGTCGGTGCCGGCGACGTAGAGTGTCAAGTTCCCACCCATTGAATGACCATAGACACCAAGCTTTGTGCCGTCTACTTCGGGTTGCTGTTCGAGGAACGTCAGTCCTCGCCGTCCGCAGAGAGTCAACAGATACCAGTTGTTATTACGGGGGGATTCCAACGGGTCGAGATACCGCTCCCCGGGTTGAAGATTAAAGTAACCTCGCACGTTATTCTGCGTCGGATCCACTGCACCCCACTGTGTGTTCGGATCTATGCTCAAAGAATCTTCCATTTCCCTGCCACCCCAATTGATCGATAGGCATGCGTATCCCCTCTTCGCATAGAATTCGACTTCGTGAAGAAAGGCTCGTTGTCCCCCACCGTGTAAATGAAGTAATCCAGGTAGGTTTTTCGAATTTTTCGGAAACGCATAGAACCCTGCCACCCGGGCCGGTTGCTGTTTAAACACGCCGACATGAAACGTGACGTAGCGATAGATGACATCGTCCTTTTCCCATTCGCGTACGATCAAGGTCTCTAGGGGCTCACGTCTGGGATCGAAGTCAGCAAAAAGCTGTTCGACGGTTTTCGGAATCGCATCTTGAGCGGATAGTGATTCGAAAGCGATAAGCCATGTAACAAAAACCGAAATGGCAGTGAGCAAGTGCAATGCAGATAATGCATTCACTGAAGGATTAATCCAGGAGCTTAATTGAACGCGCATGTTATTGAAGTGAGTCGAGAACGTCCGTAAGCTGTTCACTCAACACAGCACAATTCGCGGGACGTTCTTCCGGATTCTTATTCAGTAGGTTCATGATCACCTCCGAGAGACCATTTGGGATTCCCTCCACGAGTTCGATCGGCGGTTTCGGTTCCTCTTTGGTCAGTGCATTGAGGGTGCTGATGAGCCCTTCGCGTTCGAAAGGTCGCATGCCGGTGGCAAGTTCGTAAAGCACACAACCAAGGCTGAAAAAATCGGAGCGGAAGTCCATGCTTTCGCCTAAAGCTTGCTCGGGGGACATGTACGATGGGGTTCCCAAGCAGGAACCGGACCGCGTCAAACGCATTTCTTCTTCGATATTGCGAGCTAAACCGAAGTCGATGATTTTAATTCGCAGACTTGGAGATTCGACCCATAGGTTTTCCGGTTTAAGATCACGGTGAATGATTCCGCACCGGTGGACTTCCGTTAGACCAGCTACCGTCTCGATGGCGATTCGGAGAATCTCATGAACCGGTAGGCTTTGAAATCTTTCGCGATGAGCTTGTACGGACATCCCACGCAGGAATTCCATTACCATGTAAGGTAATCCACCAACTTCACCTACCTCGTAAACTTCCACAACATGTGGACTCTTGATCAATTGCACGGAACGCGTTTCTCTCAAGAATCTCTTTCTCGAGTTCTCGTTCTCGGCGATTCTCGGGTGGACGACTTTAATCGCAACGGACTGATCGGTGCGGGTATCGATCCCACGAAAAACAGCCCCCATGCCCCCTTCACCTTGCTTGGCGATTACGCGGTACGAACCGATGCTTGCCAGATCGGAAGGCATGATCGCAGGTTGTAGAAAGTACTCCCAAATCGCTGCCTTCTTGGACGGTTCAAGTAAACCTTCGGAACTAAGCAAATCACTTGATGAAAATTCATATTGTGAGGTTGGATGCTCAAGACCATTTGCTCCATTCTCTAGTTCTAACGTAACCCCTAGTTCGCCAGAACCTTTAAGTTTCACTGGTTCGCGCAATTCGAGGGTATGGTCGAGGGCAACTGTGTTGTTGAGGGAGATATGTTGAGTATCGTGTCGGCGTTGAACCCTTTTTAACTGAAAGGTGCAATACGGATCACCTCGATGCATGCAAGCATCGTGTTCAATTTCAATGACTTCATGAAAATGGTCTGCAAGGCCTTTGATGATGCCAATAGCTAACTTGCAAAGCTTCCTCTCGGAGGAGTAAAGCAGCTGTAAGTCATTAGGTCCCGTGCGGATCGCATCCAACGGTGGAGGCATGGCACCGGGATTGCCGACTCGGACCGCTGAATGAATGAAAGTTTCTGTGTTCTCGATGATGTCGAGTGTCTTCCATTCAGGCTTGATCACTCGCTGATAGAGTCGAACTAATTCGGT
>CAIJIZ010000524.1 GCA_903820735.1 uncultured Pirellula sp. | reverse complement strand
GGGGGCACGAACACCCCACGAAGGGGGCACGAAGTGAGCTAGATCACGAGCTCATACAGGTAGGTACAGCCCTGACGGCCACGATGGACGCGCAGGAACTCCAGATCGATCAGACGTTGGAAGTGGACTCGCAACTGGTTGGGCATTGCGATGGAGGGCTTGAGGCTCAATAAAGCCGTTCTTGCGCCAGTCTTTAAACCCTTCTAGTAGCCAATTAAGGATTCCAGGACCTTCTTCGCTAATGAGCAATTTGTGATAGTCAGGGATAGGTTTTGTTACCGTCCGGAGGTCTACTCTAAAGGGGATAAGCTTGATGCGACGCCAGATGCCCTCATCAGTGCCATTGATTTGTGGCAGATGGTTCGTGCTTAGCCAAAACTTGTGCGTGCGTCGAAAGCTCCAATAATCCTCTCGCATCCGTCTTGCTGTGATCTGCTCGTCGCCTGTTAATTCCTTGACCCGAGCTTCCCGGAGCTTTGAGCCTTCATCGGGCTCGCTGATGGCAACCAAACGCCGCTGGTAGAGCGATGCGATGATCGTGTCATGCTCGTTGGTCGTGCCAAGCAGCAACTTGCTAGGTGCCAGCATGGCATAGTCACCAAGCAATTCGACGATTGCATTCCAGAGCGTTGACTTGCCGTTGGCACCCGAGCCATAGCAGATTGGAAGAATATGCTCGCCGACATCCCCCGAGCACGAATAACCCAGCAGGGCTTGGATGTATCGCTTGGCTTCATCGTCGCTTCCGAAAATCAGATCGATGAATGCTCGCCACTTTGGACATGACGCATTGGGATCGTATGCGACGTTGGCGATTTGCGTAATGGAATCCGTCTGACGATGATCGCGAAACTCCGATGTGGATAAATCAAGTGTGCCGTTTTGCAGATTCAGGAAATAGGAGTTTTGATTCAATAGCTCGTGATCGATCGTCGTCCTACCATCGCACCGTGCTAGCGATACGACGTTCTCGATCGTGGTCTTGCGATTGGCTCGTCGGCAGAAATCCGCCCATTTCTCTTGCTGGTCCTCGTTTTGGATGACTCGCATCCTGTCCCAGTAATTGCGAACCAATCTGCGTGCCAATCGAGTCGTTCGACTTTGATCGATATCGATCTTCCAACGCTTTGAGTCCCAGGCGAGCCATTTCTTCCAAGATGGCACATATCGCAATATGGTTTGATTGCCGTCGATGAACTCCACGGCCATAGCGTTTTCAGTCTGATCGCTTCTGAAATCCCAATCGATGTCCGTGTTTGGGAAACCGATTTTTGGGGGGATCTGGCTTGGTGGCTTGGGGGCAACAGAGCGTTTTTTCGTCGGATCGTACTGCTTGGTGACCTTCTTTAACGCATTGGCGATCGTCCGCTGTCCATAGGTTTCGTTGCCGTGTTTTTGATCCCATTTCTCACGCATCAACTGTGAACGTCGGAAGATCCGATCGATCTGAGCAGCATCTTTGGTGTAGTAAGCGAGGGTAAAGACCACCGATGAGTCCGCCTCACTGGCCGAATTGAAATGCGAGTTCCAATCGCCATTCCACAGCGATTGAAACTTTGCGCCCGAGGAGCGACGCCGGGACGCCAGATTGATGATCTGATCGTCACTGAGAGAAACCGAACCACTATCGCTTGGCTGGGGGCCTCGACTAGTCGATGGAGTCCCGTTACCGCCTGGTTCATCGTTGCCAAACACCTGTGCATAAACAGCATCGAGGGATTCTTGCCGAATATTCACCTCGTCGGGAACACTGACGATTCGATTCCCTGTGACAGTGAAAAACCGATCGCGATCATAGATCTCGACTTCACCGTCGTGATACGCCTTGCGGCAGCGGGATCCGGGCTTACTGGCTCTGATGAATACTTTTAAGCCCAAGCCTGAAGGACTGATCTCGGTGTAACTGTCGAGTCGATCGACGATCTGCTGTGCCCACGGCTTAAGCTCTCTGGTGGCTTCGTCGATGGAATCATCCAGGTCCACACCGCAGTACGGATCATCGGCTGAAAAGACAAAGCCAACACCGGCAAGAGACTTGTTACGCTCGCAGGCTTGCATCGCCTGTGAGAATGTCCCCCAGGTCGATGAGTCAGTCGAAGAGGCAAGCAACCCAGTGTGTGGATTAATCGGTGCTTTGGTCGGCTTGCCGTCTCGCTCGACATACTTCCAAGCGACCCACTGATGGCAATCACGGATGCTCGCTGGACAATTTCGTTCAATAGCCTCACTCAAAGTGACACCTCCGTGGCTTGAGCAGTCTCTTTGGCCCAGCGATCAAGGAAAGTTCGGCGCTGACTAACACTGTTCTTTTTCACAGCGTTTGACAGTCCCCAACGATCACCGACCAAGATGCAGTACTTCGACGCGCGAGTCACCGCGGTGTAGAGCCAATTCCGATCGGCGAAGAAATGCGATTTGTGGCAAAGTACGACCACGCATGGAAACT
>CAIJIZ010000523.1 GCA_903820735.1 uncultured Pirellula sp. | reverse complement strand
TTGTCCCCCTCGATCGCTCCGATATTTATGCCCAACAGGAACTCCTCGGCTGGGAAGTCCTCAAGTAATCAACCCGAACTATCCATCTACTTGCAATCCATGCCACGAGGCAATCATGTTCCTACCAACAAAGCAAAACCGCTCACGAACTCTATCGAGTCTCATCGCCTTTCCAGGCGTCCTAAAGTTCTTTTTCCTTTTCGGAATCCTTGCATTAGGAGCCTCGGTTTCGAGAGCTCAAGACGATCGGGATCGAGATGCATTCAGCGATGATCCCATCGGACAGTCACGCGTCGCAATGCCCGGTGGCCAAGAACGCTATCTACCTCCCGGTCAACAACCCCCGACCAACTTCAAACTCGGGATCTACTCCAGAAATACCTCGACCGGTGTTCTGGTAAGCAACGTGGTGCCAGGTTCGGTCGCTCAGCAATCTGGAATTGAAGCCCAAGACATCATCATCGCCGTCAATGGGTACCAAGTCGGCGTGATAAACGGCAGGACATATGATATTGCCGACGAACTGGCTCGACGTGTCGACGCGCAAGGCCGCGCGAACTTGCTCGTCCAAAACCACCGCGATTCGAGATTGGTCAACATCCCTGTGCAGTTCTTCGGCGGCTCTCAAGGATTTGGAACTTCGATCTTCGGCAGCGCGAATACCGGAAATCGCAACCTCGTACAACCCGGTTCGATGCTCATCGCAAGAATCGTCGACGTCACCTATCCTCAATGGCAAAACGTCTCTCTTGGGGAAACTCAAGTCCCTTATGTCGGACGCTGGCCCATGGATTTCCAAGTCGATGTCGATCCATCCCAAATCCGACCCAATCACCGATATGCCATCGAAACAAAAATCGTCCAGCGCGGGTACACCGTCTTGGAAATGAACTCTCCTGTACCGGTAAACCTCAACGCCGGAAACCAACGCGTCTCGATGACTCTGGTTCCTCCCTCCAACAATGTGAACCCTGGAATCCCAAACAATGCAAATCGGCCAATCGATCGCATTGGACAGTGGTATCAGCAACTTCTCGGTCGCCCCATGACTGACCGTGAATCGACGGTATGGCAACGCGAACTTGCTAAAGGAAAATCGATCGATGAAATCTATGCGACGATCCTAAGTAGCTCTGAGTTCTATGATCGATTCTATGGAAACGTCGATCGCTACATCAACGAACTGTACCAAGTTCTGTTTCGTCGCAATCCGACCCCAATCGAAGTCCAAGCTCTGCGGAACCAATTGGCTCGCCCCACAGAACTTCGACTCCCGGTCGTCCTGAACCTGGTGCGACAAAGCAACCGATAACATGCTCCTCTTTTTGGACACTGGGAAAGCTTAAAAACACCGTGCCATCTTGAAAACACCGTGCCATCTTGAGGAATGCCGTGTCATCTTGAAAATACCGATGCTGAGGAATACCGAAGCCACCGCAGCACTGAATTGCAGGGCTTCGATGCTCCGAATACAGGAAGGCTTGGAGCATGACGTTTAGTTCGGCAAAGAAGAGCTCTTGGAAAAACCGCTGGGCTCTCATCAGCGGAGCTTCCAGCGGTCTGGGTTGCCATCTCGCTCGACAACTCGCCATCGAACAAGCCAATGTTATTTTGATTGGTAGACAGCAAGATCGACTCGATCGACTTCGAAGCGAATGCATCGAATTAGGTGCCCCTTCGGCGGTTTCGATCTCGCTAGATGTCTGCGATAAAACAAGTCGATGGAGCGAACTGAAATCGATTCTCGATTCTCAGGGATGCGATCTGCTTATCAATGCCATCGGCAAATCCGATCGCGGTGAGCTTTCCCAATTAACCGATGACGACTTGCGTTCGCTTGTCGAAGTCAACGTCATCGCCACCCATCGCATGACAAACTTTTGTTGGGACGCATTGCAACAGTCAAAAGGCGTTGTAGTGAACATCGCTTCATTGGCAGGTATTGTTCCGGGCCCGTCGATGGGGGGCTACAGCTTGGCAAAACATGCCCTTGTGGGGATGCACCGACAATGGCGAATTGAAGCGAAAAGCCAAGGCATCCATTTCCTTTTGATATGCCCAGGTCCGATCGAACGCGATGATTCGCAAGATCGGTACAGCGAGTTGGCATCCAGCCGTGGCTTGGATCCGCAAACAGCCAAGCCCGGGGGTGGGGTTGGCTTGAAGCGACTCGATCCAAAAGAATTGAGCGTCTCTATTCTTCGATCGGCTGCCAACCGCGAGCTTGAACTAATCCGCCCCGCTAAAGCGCGATTGCTTGCCGCTCTGCTTGCACTCTGGCCCAGTTTTGCAGATAAAATCTTGATTAAGAAACTAAACCGCTAACCCTTGAACGCCTTCGCTCGTTCACTCTAGCTCCACTGTAAATCAACAGCTCCACTGTAAATCAACATGACCAACCTTCTGAAATTCCCCGTGTTATGCTTCGCTATGCTCGTCTTCGCATCCTTTGGGATCGCTCAAGAGCAAGCGCAAGTGGCGATCGAACAGCCTGGCCTTAGCCCCGAAGAACTCTCGGAGCTCGAAGCTTGGATCGAGGAAACACGGCAAGCTTGGGATGTCCCCGGACTATCAGTGGCTATTGTGTGGAACGACCAAGTCATCCATTGCAAAGGATACGGCGTTCGGCAACTTGGGTCCGTCGAAGCGGTCGACAAAGACACGTTATTTGCCATCGCATCGAACTCCAAAGCCTTCACCGCCGATGCGTTAGCACTGCTCGTCGACGAAGGCAAGTTGCGTTGGGACGATCCGGTTCACAAGTATCTACCTTGGTTGCGCCTGTCGGATCCGTTGGCAAGCCAGGATCTGAGAGTTCGGGACTTGCTGTGCCATCGCAGCGGACTGGGGACCTTCAGCGGCGACTTGCTATGGTGGGGCACATCCTATTCACCGCGAGAGGTTCTCGAGAGATCGGTTCACTTAAAACCAGCAACTCCCTTTCGCGCCAATTACGGTTATTCGAATTTAATGTTTCTCGCCGCCGGAGAAGTATTATCGAGCATCTCGGGAGTGCCTTGGGGAGAATTTGTATCCCAACGGTTGCTGCAACCCTTGGGAATGTCCCGATCGCGATGGTCCGTCTCTCAGTTAAGCGGGATGGATAACGTAGCGACTCCGCATAAAACGACATTGGAAAAAACCACTCCAATACCATGGATGAATTGGGACACGATGGCCGCAGCAGGGGGAATCATCTCGAGCGCGTCGGACATGTCGAAATGGATGCGATTCCAACTTCGCGAAGGTACAGACGAAAACGGCAACGTGATTCTTAGCCCCAAGAGTCACTACGAAACCATGCAGCCCCATACCATTATCCCAGTGTCGAAATCTAGGTCGCAGCGAGTCCCCTCGACCCACTTCCGAAGTTACGCTCTGGGCTGGAGCGTTTCGGACTATCACGGGATCAAACTCGTCGGACACGGTGGTGGATACGACGGAATGTATTCCGAGCAAATGATGATCCCGGAACATCGCTTCGGAGTCGTCGTACTGACCAATAGCATGACTCCTATCGGCGATGCGATCGCGCACACGGTAGTCGATCGATTCCTCAAAGCTTCACAAAGGGACGGGGCTTCCCAAAAAGACGGGGCTTCCCCAAAAGACTGGAGCGAAGAAGGGTTTCGAAATTTTCGTCAAGGAAGAGCTGAATTCCAAAACAGAATCGCCAAGGCCACTGCACGGCTTGTGCAAGAAGGGCAGCCCAGTCATCCGCTCGAGAGCTATGTCGGTAAATACCGTTGCCCGTTGTACGGTGATGCGGAAGTCCGCTTGATCGACGGACAACTCCACTTCTTCCTGCTTCCATACCCCGATTTACACGGAAAACTCGAATGGATGCACTACGACACCTTCGCCATCCGTTGGAACCAAACCTACGCTTGGTTCGATTCCGGCTCGGTGCATTTCGTCTTCGATGCGCAAGCTCAAGCGGAGCAGATCCGCCTGGATGTCCCCAACGATGATCTATGGTTTTACGAACTTCAACTTCGCCGAGTCCCCTAAAGCAATCTTGCCGTTCTGACACAATAGCACCTAAACTCATCCTGGTATCGGGTCGATGCTCCTTGTAAAATAGGAATGACATCGGCAGGGATCTCCAAGATGCGAACATGTCGTGAAAAAGCTGATCGCAACGACGGTTTAATCCCTTGTGGCTTTTCCTTGCAGTGGGGCGAATCCTCGCTGTGGGAGCTAATCCTCGCTGTTGGGTTCATCCTCGCAGCAGGTTTTAGTCTTGCAATCCCTCCTTTTGTCCAAACCGTTAGCCTACAGGCCTGACGCAACCGTCCCCTCCCTTCGACTGCACTTGTGCAGTTCTCGCTATGCACCCAATGAATCCCCCCGCTCCGCGCTCTTTCCTGGTGTGCTCCGTTGCTCTTGCGCTGACGCTCGGCGTTTGGACTGAAGGACGCTGCGTTGCTCAACAACCAGTAGCCCCCCAAAATCCACCGGCAGCTCCCGATTTCCAAACTCAAATACGCCCCATCCTCTCGAACCGCTGCTTCGCTTGTCACGGCCCTGACGAAGGTACCGTCGAATCGGGACTGCGGCTCGACTCACAGACCGCATCCCGTGCGCCCGGAGATTCTGGACAAGTCGCAGTAGTTCCCGGGGACCCGGCAAACTCAGAATTAGTGCGGCGCATACTCTCCCAAGAAGAGGGTGTGCGGATGCCCCCTCCACACTTCGGGGAGCGACTGACCGAAAAGGAAGTGGCTTTGCTACAAGCTTGGATTTCCTCAGGGGCGACGTATGCAAATCACTGGGCCTACGATAAACCTCGCTGGCCTGTGTTGCCCGATGCCATCCAAAGCCCGAATCCATCTGAGGATAGCAAGGCGTTCGACGGCTGGAACGCGAATCCCGTGGACCGTTTTTTGGCTCGCAAATTGGTAGAGAAGGGATGGACACCTAGCGAACCGGCTAACCCGACGATGCTCTTGCGACGCCTATGCCTCGATATCACCGGTTTACCACCGACCCAAGAAATGATCGATGAATTCGTCGGCAAGCCATCCGAAGAAGCCTACCTGCGCATAGTCGATCGCTTGCTGGCTTCTCCTGCATACGGCGAACATTGGGGTAGGAGATGGTTGGACCTAGCCCGATACGCAGACTCGGCCGGGTATGCTGACGACCCAGCGCGGACGATTTGGGCTTATCGCGATTGGGTTATCCGCGCGATGAATGCCAACATGCCCTTCGATCAGTTCACCATCGAACAACTCGCCGGCGACTTGCTCACGAATCCCACCCCTGACCAACTTGTTGCAACGGCGTTTCACCGCAACACCCTAACGAACAACGAGGGTGGGACGAACGACGAAGAATTTCGCAACGTGGCAATCGTCGACCGAGTCAACACAACCATGGCCGTGTGGATGGGTGTGACTATGGCCTGTGCTCAATGCCACAGCCACAAATATGACCCGATCTCGCAAAAAGAATATTTCCAAGTCTTCGCGGTTCTCAACCAAACTGAGGACGCTGACCGAGGAGATGAATCACCGACACTCCCTTGGTATTCATTCGAGCAACGGGACCGAAAGGACCAACTCGAACTCCGACGCGTTGCACTCGAACAGCAACTCGATTCCCCCGCACCTGAATTATTCGCTGCCCAAAAGGTCTGGGAACAATTGCTTCGCAACGAGACTCCATGGACTCTCGGACAACCTCAAGCGTTGCAGCCAGCAAGCTTGAACTCCAAGTCCGGTGATGCGATTTCCGTTGACGAGAGTGGTCTGATCCGAGTCGATTCGAAAGCCAACAACGACACGTATAGCATCGACGTCCCACTGCCGAATAACTGGAAACCATCTTCAATTACCGGGCTGCAAATCGAATCCGTTCCCGATCCGTCCCTTCCGGGGAAAGGTGCAAGCAACGGTGATGGCAATTTTGTGCTCACCGGTGTATCTGCTTCGTTTCATCAAAGTCCACAACAACGCCCCGTAGGACGTTTCATTCGAGTGGAACTGCCCGGCAAGGAAAAGATCCTCTCGATCGCTGAACTTCAAGCTTGGAATGGCAACGAGAATGTCGCATTGAAAGGCAATGCCACCCAGAGCTCAGAAATCCTCGGCGGTGCACCATCGCGCGCAATCGATGGAAACACATCGGGTAAATGGGAAGAGAACTCTGTGACTCACACCAACACGAGCGATTCACCTTGGTGGGAAGTCGACTTAGGGGAGTCCGTCCCCTTAGATCGGATCGCTCTTTTTAACCGGACCGACAATGGACTGATGGGCCGTTCAACCGGGGCGATCGTAAAACTGCTCGATGCATCGCGCACAGAAGTCTTCCGTTCTGACATCGGTAAAGGCGAAGCAGAACATTCCCTTGCACTCGAACAACAATTGATTTGGAAAACAGCCTTTGCCGCTAGCGATTTCGCTCAATCCGGTTTTCCGGCAGAGCATGCGATCGACGAAGACCCAAAAACTGGCTGGGCCGTCGGTGGCTCAATCGATCAACCGCATAAGCTGCAAATCTCTGGAGCTTTGAACACCCCAACTTCAGAGAACAATCCGGCAAACGGGTCGGGTACACCATGGGTCCTCCGAGTGAAAATCGCATTCGATTCCCAGTATCCAAAACTTGTACTCGCACGCTTGCGGATCTCGCTCAGCGACTCAACCGAGCTTGCTGAACAGTTGAAAGTCCCTGCCAATATTCGCTTGATCGCCAAGAATGCAGATCCTTCGGCTCAAGAGCTTCAAACCCTAAATCGCTTCTATGCAAAGGAGATCGCTCCGGAGCGAGAACCGCTGAGAAACGAACTTAGAAAAGTTCAATCGGAACTAACCACCTTCAAGCCCGACACAACGGTTCCCGTTCTAAGAGAACTCGCAGCAAACAAACTCAGAGAAACAAAGATCCAATTGCGAGGGAACTACAAAGTCACTGGTGAAAAGGTTGATCCGGGTGTCCCCAGCATCTTCGGTGAAACTCAAGCTCCTGTGAATGACCGTTTAACGTTGGCTCACTGGTTGGTTTCCAAAGACAATCCTTTGACAGCCCGCGTCCAAGTCAATCGCATGTGGGAGTACCTCTTCGGTGTTGGTATCGTTCGCACGAGTGAGGAATTTGGATCCCAAGGTGACTTACCAACCCATCCTGAACTGCTCGATTACTTGGCGATGGACTTTATGGAAAACGGATGGGACCAGAAACGATTGATTAGAACTCTGGTGCTTTCCAAAGCCTATCAGCAAAGTTCAAGCGTAACACCCGAGCGCTTCGAAGCCGACCCAGAGAACGCTTACGTCTCGCGTGGACCCCGTTTCCGAGTCTCCGCCGAACAAGTTCGGGACATGGCATTGTGGTCAGCAGGTTTGCTAAGTACGAAATTTTACGGACCACCGACTCGGCCGCCACAACCGAGCATGGGCTTGAGCGCAGCGTTCGGTTCGAGAACCGACTGGGAAACGAGCCAGGGCGCGGATCGCTATCGACGAGCGATCTACACACAGTGGCGTCGTAGCAATCCTTACCCATCGATGGCTACCTTCGACGCCCCGAATCGAGAAGTATGTGTACTGAAACGAGATCGAACAAACACCCCCTTGCAGGCTTTGGTAACCCTCAATGACCCTGCTTTCGTCGAAGCAGCCCAAGGGTTAGCGCGACAGATCTTGAAGCACAACTCGGAAGCCCAAGCGAACGACGCACACAAACTTGATCAAATGTTTCGCTCGGTATTAAGTCGGCCACCACAAGAACGCGAGCAATCGTCGCTCGAAGAGTTGCTGCAACAAACCCGTGCTCAATTTGCATCTAATCCAGAACAAGCCATGAAGCTTGCCACCGATCCAATCGGTCCTTTACCGACAGGAATCGAAGCGAACGAGATGGCAGCTTGGGTACTGATCGCCAACGTGCTGCTCAATTTAGACGAATTCCTGATGACACCTTAAGTCTCCCACCACTTCCACCCGCCGGTTCCAACGATCTCGAATCCAACTTGAGAAATAAACATGGATCAACCGCTACACGAACATTTTGCGTTGCAAACCCGACGAGCGTTTCTTAACGGAGCAGGCTTGAGCCTCGGGGCTGTGGCCCTGGCTGACATCCAAGGCAAGCTGAAGGCATCCGAACAAGATCGCTTTTTGTCACCCAAGCAGCCTCATTTCCCGGGCAAAGCAAAACGTGTCATTTATCTACATATGACCGGCTCGCCACCCAACCTGGATCTGTTCGATTACAAACCGAAATTGATCGAACTCGATGGGCAAGAAGCTCCTGCTTCGGTGCTTCAAGGCAAAGAGTTTGCGTTCACGACGGGCACCCCAAAGCTCTTGGGGACCAAGCATGAATTTGAGCGGGTTGGCAAAGGTGGTTTGTATCTAAGCGATTGCTTGCCAAGACTCAAGACGGTTGCCGACGAGATGTGTCTTGTTCATAGCGTGTACACAGAGCAGTTCAATCACGCACCTGCGGAATTGCTCGTCTACACCGGGTCCCCTCGCAGCGGACGACCATCCTTCGGTTCCTGGGTCACCTACGGGCTGGGGAGTGAGAACGAGAACCTTCCATCCTTTGTCGTATTGATCAGTAGCGGGGTTCAGCCCAATGGTGGCAAAAGCTCGTTCGGAAGTGGCTTTCTGCCGAGCGTGTATCAAGGTGTCCAATGCCGTTCGCAGGGGGATCCCGTGCTGTTCGTATCGAACCCACCGGGAATGGATCGCGAATTGAGGCGGAAAAGCCTCGATACGCTCAATGAGCTCAATGCAATGCAAGCGTCCAATTTCGGCCATCCCGAAACGATGACTCGTATCTCCCAATATGAACTTGCTTATCGCATGCAGACCAGCGTTCCCGAAGTCATGGATATCAGTAAAGAAACCCAAGAGACACTCGATGCATACGGAGCCAAGCCCGGAGCGGCGAGCCTTGCAAACAACTGCTTGCTAGCCCGAAGATTGGTCGAGTCTGGGGTGCGGTATGTGCAACTCTTCGATTGGGGCTGGGACTTCCATGGTACCGGTCCAGGGGAGGACATACGCGATGGGTTGACCAAGAAATGCGAAACCATGGATCGCCCAGTGGCCGCCTTGATTCAAGATTTGAAGAATCGCGGAATGCTTGATGAGACACTGATCATCTGGGGTGGTGAGTTCGGACGCACACCGTTCCGCGAAGGGCGCACTGCGAACGGTGCGTCACTTGGCCGAGATCATTATCCAGACTGCTTTACGATGTGGATGGCAGGGGGTGGTATCAAAGGTGGCTTTGAATATGGTCAAACCGACGAGCTCGGGTTCTCGATCGCCGAGAACCCAGTTCACATTCACGATTTGCAAGCCACATGGATGTATGCATTGGGATTCGATCATACGAAGCTTACATATCGCTTTCAGGGTCGCGATTATCGGCTGACCGACGTTCACGGAAACGTCTTGTTCCCGATCCTTTCATAACAAAGCCACGTCATGGCGTCTCTAGAACGCCACGGAGCTTACCAAAGTCGCGAAGGCGGTACCTACCCTAACGGATTGGTGTACTTGCGGCTTATTCGGCCGCAAGAAATTCGTAGTCGGCTTGCGTGAGCCTCAACCCAAACCCGCTTGCTAGTTCTTTGACTTGCTCAGAACTTCGGATTCCCACAATCGCTCCGGTGACCGCCGGATTGTGCAACACCCAAGCGATTGCGACCGCACCAGGATTTACGCCCAAGCGATTCGCAACTTGGGCGACCCTCGCAGCGATCTGTAAATTGCGGCTTAACAAGGGCTCTTGAAAGTGAACGCTGCGCTTGCGCCAGTCGTCTTCAGGAAAATTCTCTACCCGCTCGCGCGTCATCGCACCGGTCAACATCCCTGACCCCATTGGGGAATACGCGATCACGCCGATCCCCAAGTTCTGAACGTAAGGTAACGTTTCGGCTTCCACTTCTCGACGTATGAGCGAATAAGGTGGTTGCAGGGAAGTGATCGCACCAAGTTTGCGCACAACCTCCATTTGCGTAGCACTGAAGTTCGATAATCCGATCCAGCGAACCTTTCCTTCACGCTGCAAATCAACCAAAGTTCCCCATCCTTCTTCGATGTCTTCTATCGGCTCAGGCCAATGGATCTGGTACAAGTCAATCTGATCGACTCCCAACCTTAACAGACTCGCCTCGCATTCGCTTCGAATCGAATCCCTCTTTAAACACTTCACGATCTGTCGATTTGAGTCCCAAGCCCGTTCGCATTTCGTAAACACATACGGCTTCGCTCCGCTGTAGTCTCGAAGAGCCCTTGCGACGACTTCCTCGGAATGCCCCAACCCATACACTGCCGCCGTATCGATCCAATTGATTCCGCAATCGAGGGCCGAATGGATCGCACGAATGCTCTCCCGATCATCTTGAGAACTCCACCCAAAAGCCCAATCAGCCCCGCCGATTGCCCAAGCACCAATCCCCACTGGAGTGATCTGCAAATCTGAATTTCCTAACCGCTTGGTTTCCATCGCTGTGGCCTAATCCTTTTTGAGTATTTGAATAAATGTTGAGTAAATGTAATGAACCCGGAGTAATCTTGATGAACTGGCTACCCCCAATCACCTCCGCTACCCGCGAAACGGAACGTCGGTTCCCGATATTGTAGCGGCTTCTTCTCTTTGCCGTCGATTTCTGCAAGAATAGCTTAGCCAGGATGCGATTCCCGTATCGCTCCATCAGGCATTCCCTTCGACTCCGTCTTTTCTAATCGATATGGGTTCCCCCTGTGGTCAACTCGCGAGCAAGCTCTACGATCCAGGAATTGCGGACAGCACTGCAGCTTGTCGCCCCTTACGCTTTCTTAATCGAAGGGCGGGTAATGCGTCGACTGATCCGGCATCGTTTGGGCCGTGCCAACCTTTCGATGCACTTGCCCCACCCAGAAAGCCAACTTGCGACCCCTGAAGAAATCCAAAATCTTCTTCATCCCGATGAATTAGGGCTGCAATCCTGGAGAGACCTCCCCGAAACGGCTTTGCTGATCGAACAGCCGAAATTCGATGAGTTAGAGCATTGGCCCATCGAAGACCTCAAGCTTCAGGTCTGGCGCAGGGCATTTCACGGCCAAATCGATCGACTGCTGTTGCCATGGCGTACCGCAAGCCGGCTTAGCGACGTCCAATCGCGCATCGCAAAACTTGGGCAAGTCGAGTTTGACGAAGCCCACCATGTGCTTCGCCATGAACAACGCCTGAACGCACCCGACTCACGGGTGGAAGCCTTTCTCGAGTGGGTCGCTCACTATTGGGAGTTTCGTAAATTCGAACCCGATAGCATCGCAACTTGGTTTCCTTCGATTGGCCAACGCCGGGACTGCGACGAGCTCTTCCGTCTGGATCTTCCGATCGATCAGATTCTATCAAGCACCAAGCTCACAGGTACCGCGGCTCCAGAATTGGTGGACCATGAATCCCAAGACGAAATGGTGCTTAACAACGCTCGCCGCATATGGTCACTGGATTTAGGCCAACCAACCTCCGACCGGCATTATCACTGGACGATGCGTCGTCGCGACCGAGCGATGGAACGAGGGAACACCGTACGGGCCATCACTTCCTCCCTTCGTGCTGCCCGCGCCGCAACCTCGCGCAGCAAACGCTCAAAAGCCGAAACCACTGCCGAATCAGATTTGAGAGTCTTCGTGAAACGATTGCGTGAAGCAATTGGTTTTTCACAACATGATGCGCTCGCTTGGCATCGCGTTCTGCTCGATCTGTCGAGAAACTCGATCGAAGGTTTTTGGAACCCCGAAAAACGACTGCTCTACGACCTCCAAAAAGTTTGCCTCGATAACGAAAGAACCGTTTACCGAATCGACTTACTTCGCTCGATCGCTTCAGGAGGTGCTAGGCCACTTCGCACTCCCCTGTTGAACTTAAAAGAAGTACTCATGGCTAAACACTTGGCCAGCGCCGCTTCTCGCCTCGTTTATGTTCGATTGAGTGGAAACGAAAGAGAACTACTTACTCATCTGCTCGAACAAGCCTCCGAGCAAGCCGAATCACAGATGCGCAATCGCATCCGTGAGCCGCTTCGAAACACTCTTCTGGATGTAGGAATGCTCCCGTCGAGCTACCCCGAAGAGATCGCCCTGGATAAACTCGTCGAAGATGCACTCGATTGCATCTCTGAACGGGGCTATATCTCGATGGGATACTTCCGAGACGCCGTCAGCAAAAATGACCTGAAACTCCCTGACCTTCTAGGGATCCAAGAAGCCTGGTCGGGAGATCGATTGCTCAAAGCCGACGATCGACTCGATCGAGTGCTCGAAGGTGTCTATCGCCGAGGGGACTTTTATCTTCGCTGGGTACAAATGTTCTCAGCATTGTTCTTCGGTACCCGCACAGGCCGCTTCGCTACGCTCTTCTTGATCATCCCCTTCGGCGGAGCCCTCGTGGTGATCGAAAGCATTCGGCACATCTGGCATACCATCGCCCACTGGACGGCCGATCACCCAACGCACGCCGAGAATCTCGACGGTGATAGTCCAACGAACGAAATCCAAGAGAATTCCTTGGAATCCTCCGGAAAAATTCCTGGCGGGAAAATTCCTGGCGGAATAAACCCAACGGTAAACGACAGCTCCTCGCCTCTGGAATCCATCCGCGATCTTCAGTTCGCTGGGGAATCCACGGTCATTCCTCAGAAGTTGATGGAGTTTGAACTAGCTCAAGACCGGGCGCCGAAGCAAGAATCGAATGCTCCGCCAGTCGACGAATCGGAATCTCCCCAATGGACCCGCATCGATTCCTTTGGGCTAAACGATCTCGAGAACACCGAAAGTACCGTTGCTTTTCCCCCGAAGACGACCGATCAAGCGGTCGATCAAATCGTCAGCAATCAGCTCAATATTATCCCGTTGGTGCTGTTGCTAGGGTTCTTCCTCATGGGGTTGATCCACCTTCCATCATTTCGGCTTGGATGCTGGAAAGCCATTCGTTGGGGATTGCTAACCACCTACGCTTTAACGGTTGAGCTACCTCGGAAATGGTTGCCTTGGAATTGGCTCGAACAAGTCCTAAGGCATCGGCTAACTGTAGATGTGTGGCGACTTGGGATCAAACCCGTTGGGTTAGTGATGCTCTTAGAATGGAGCACGATGGGGTCGATGCCAAAAACCATGTTTGGAGTTACTCGGATGATCCTTCAAACGCTCGTACTGAGTTCTTTGATGAACACGCGACTCGGGCGCGACATCCAAGAGTGGGTTTTCGAAGGCTTCGGCAGGCTCTGGACTATGCTTCGTGCGCGTTGGTTCTGGACCGTCATCGAATGGATCGTTGATTTATTCCGTTGGATGCTGCTGACCTTGGAGAGATTTCTCTATGCAGTCGATGAATGGCTGCGGTTTCACAATCAAGAAAGCCCGATGTCGATGGTCGCCAAAGCCGTCATCGGTTTCGCTTGGTCCATCGTCTCGTTCTTGATCCGAATCTACGTCAACCTTCTGATCGAACCAACCTTTCACCCGGTGAAACACTTCCCGGTCGTCACCGTCGCGCACAAAATCTTTCTGCCAGTCTTATTGATCCTCGCAGGAAACATGGAATCCTTGCTGATCCCTTACTTTGGACGACCGATGGCGATGTCGATCACTTGGTTTCATATCTTTTTCCTACCCGGTTTCTTTGGATTCGCCGTTTGGGAATTGAAAGAGAACTGGCGGTTGTTCCGTGAGAATCGCCAACCTTTCTTAAAACCAGTACCCATCGGGAGTCATGGTGAGACGATGGAACGCTTGCTGCGCCCAGGATTCCATTCAGGAACCGTTCCGAAACTCTACCGTCGCCTTAGACGACTTGAACACCAACCAGCGTCCTTTCAGCGGTTCACCAAACGCCGCGCCACCTTAGAACAATTGCACCACGTAACGAAAGCTGTCGAACGTTTCGTCGACCGCGAATGGATCGCTCTATTAAACCGATGTGTACTTTGGAAAGATCAACCACTTACGTGCGATGAAGTCACCGCTGCGACCAATAGCCTGACGATTCATATCCGACCTCTCAAGCCAGCAAATCCGTCCCCCTCCTCAATTCTCGAATTGCTTATCCAGGAGCAAAGTGGACGAATTATCGCTTGGATATCCAACAAGGGCTGGCTGGAACAAACCACGCAAGACCAACAAGCAGCCTTTGAGCTTGCTTGCGAAGGTTTCTTTCGAAAATCCGGCGTGTTCTTCATCCGCAGTCAAGTCGAATCGAAATACACGCGATCCAACCCTTACGATGTGCAAGACCACGGGCTAGTAGTCTGGGTAGATGCCCAGTGCCACGAAGAATGTTCCGTGGTACTCGATGGAGCAAAAGTCACCGAAATTCGCCCGAGCCACCTCGGTGAACAGCTTGGACTCTTCCCCGTCCCGGACAAAGAATGGATCTTCGCCGCCGGGGAGACGAGCTGGAATCAGTGGCAGGAATCTTGGCAATTCATCCAGCCCCTGTCTGAAGCCCTTTCCCCCAAGCATTCCACGAACTACCATTAGGAACGAGCAATGATGCGTCGGTTGGCTTCGCATTGATTTCGTGCCGTTTTTATTGCGCTTCGACGATCACGTCGCCGACCACACCCCGACAATCCATCCTTTAGGTTCCTCCTCAAATGAATCCAGTTCTCTTCGCACTCAGTGCCGCTTTAATCGTTATCGGGGCCATCATCGCTCTGGTCTTTTTGGCCGTTGCTTCTCGGTATTTCTGGTTGTGGATTCAAGCGGTGATGACCGGTGCAAAAGTAGGTATCTACGACTTGATCGGGATGCTCTTTCGCCGCGTTGATGCACGCACCATCGTTCGAGGAAAAATCATGGCGGTGGCGGCGGGAATCGAAGACCCTGATTTAACAACGCAAGCCCTTGAAGCTCACTACTTAGCGCGAGGAAACGTCCCCCAAGTCATCCGCGCTTTGATTGCAGCTCGCAAGAGCCGCCAAATCACCCTCTCGTTTCGCGAAGCAGCAGCCATCGACCTTGCAGGTCGTGATGTCCTCGATGCAGTACAAACCAGCGTCTATCCAAAAGTCATCGACTGCCCACCTCGAAACAGCTCCAACCCCTTCCTCGATGCGATCGCGAAAGACGGTATTCAATTAAAGGTCAAAGCTCGAGTCACCGTTCGCGCGAACTTGCAACGCCTCATCGGTGGGGCTACCGAAGAAACCATCATCGCGCGGGTGGGCCAAGGTATCGTGTCAGCGATCGGTTCGGCAGATAGCCATAAAGTCGTTTTGGAAAACCCCGACATGATATCTAAAGCGGTGCTCGCAAGCCGACTTGATGATCAGACCGCATTTGAAATCGTTTCCATCGACATCGCTGATATCGACGTCGGCGAGAATATCGGGGCTCGCTTGCAAGCTGACCGAGCAGAGGCCGACACAAGAGTCGCACGAGCGAAAGCAGAAAGCCGAAGAGCCGAAGCGGTCGCAATCGAACAAGAAATGTTCGCCAAGATCGAAGAAAGCCGAGCCGTTGTGGTAGCATCCGAGGCAAGCGTACCGATTGCGATCGCAGAAGCCCTCCATAAAGGCCGGCTGAATGTGATGGACTACTACAAACTCAGAAATATTACCGCTGACACCGAAATGCGTCAAAGCATCGCAGGAACGAGCACCACGGGTCCATCAAATGCTTCGAATCAACGTCCCGCAAACTAGCCGGGCTCCTTATAGCGCGCGATAGCCACACAGCAAATCGCTCCGCCGACTTCATTGCAAATCTGTTCAGCATTTACTAGAGTTCCTTGAACAACCTCCTCGGATTACCAACATGGCAGACGAACTCGATGAATTCCTCAGACAAGCAGCCGCGAGGCGGGCTGAGCGTCAGCAACAGGCGGGATCCAAACAAAACGCCAACGCATCGCGATCCACCCCGGCAACTCCCAATTCAAACAATACACCTTCGGCCAATAACGCAGAGAACCAATCGCGAATCGAGCAGCGACGAATTCAACCATCCATTGCGAATCGCCATGTTACGACCAATATCGAAGAATCCGACGAGCGCATCGACGCGTATGTTCTAGATACGATGCATAGCCAACTGCGGCCGACTACTGCGACCGCTTCCTCAAACCCACTACCTTCGAAATCGAAGAAGAAATCAGCGACCAGCAGCAATGCTCGAGACTCCCTGCAAGAATCCGCCACCGCTCCGCAATCACAGCCGCAAAACCAAGCCCAAGTCAGTTCCAGGGATCTGATCCATCAATTGCGAAACCCAGAAACGCTTCGGATGGCGATCATCGCCCATGAAATTCTCAAGCGTCCCTACCAATAACTATCAGAAACTCCACGCCAACGGATGGTACAACCCGAAATGAGCATCGAACCGGATTTCTCTCGAGGTACTGACGGCCTACTACCGGCAATCGCTCAAAGTGCATCGACCGGTGAAGTCCTTATGCTCGCTTGGATGAATAGCGAAGCCTATGCCGAGACACTTCAAACCGGCTATGCGACCTATTATTCTCGATCGAGAAAGCGACTTTGGCGTAAAGGAGAAGAAAGTGGACATCGCCAAGCAGTCCGGGATATACGGATCGATTGTGATGCGGACACCATCCTCTTATCGGTCGATCAACAGGGGGCCGCGTGCCACGAAGGTTACCCTACCTGCTTTTTTCGCAAACGGACCGAAGAAGGATGGCAAATCGATCAGACGAGGCTCGTCGATCCAGCAACCCTATACGATAAACCCAAGAAGTAAACCCGTTGTTGACGGCTACCCTGACATCATCATTTACTTTTTGAATGCGAGTTGCATTTCTTTCGACGAGCGAAAGGATCGACCATCGAGGAGTTGCTAGATCGGTTGCCGGATCCCATTTTTCAACGAGCCGTAGGAGTACGAGAGATGATTTCACGAACACCGGACCAACGCCGTCACTACGATGCACGGTTGAAATGGGAACTCGACGAGAACACTCGAATCCAAACAGCTTTTGAAGAAGGCGAGCTCAAAGGGCGTGAGGAAGGCGAGATCAAAGGCCGCGAGGAAGGCCGCGAGGAAGGCGAGCTTTTCGGCAAGATACGCATGTTGCAAAATTTGTTGAGTCTCCCTCAGTCAACCGACGATGTACTGCGCCCCAGATCGAGGACCGAACGTGAGTCCTTGGTGACCGAGTTGCAAGCACAATTGCGAAAGCGGATGACATAGTTTCCATAGGAACCCAGTCCACATGGCGACCTTCTGCAACATGGCCTACACCTAGGATGCCATCAAGAACAAGACCTCCGAGTTGATCACGGGGGGTATGAGCGGCTACGGGTTCGCCTAAAGACTAACCCTCCATCAGTCAACGACAGTTCGCCAGAGGGGTGAGGGACCATGGGCCAGGCCCGAGGAGCTGGCACATTAAGCCAAACCACAGGGAAAATCAGATAATTGCCGCAGATGCGGCTTAGGCGGTAGTCTGAAGGATTCTCACAAATCCTTCTGTCCCTGGCAACTTGGTCGAATTGCAACGAGTGATGGAAAGCATCCCTTACGCTTTCCCGATCGGTGTAAGCAGTCTATACTTACGAGGTTCTGGAACCGGTTGTGAAGTGCATTGAGGCTGAGTTTATTTGTTGCTTATGAACGATCTTCAGAGATTAGCTCGGCTGAATGAAGCGCAGAATGATTCTGATTCCTGGAAGGAATGGTATCGTCTCACGCCAATTGAGAGGATGCGCGAATCGATGAAGCTGTGGCGATTCTATCTTGATGCAGGAGGTTCCCTTGATCCCGAACCCGATTCTCAAAGTCCTTTCGACTCTGTCATGCCACATGGTACGCCACCTGCTTATCGGCGGTCAGGCCTGCGTGTTATACGGCGCAGCGGAGTTTAGTCGCGACTGCGATTTGGTCATCTTAGCGGATGACGAAAACTTCAGGAATTTGCAAAGGGCCTTGGATGATCTCCAAGCCGACTGCATTGCAGTACCTGAGTTTAAGGCGGAGTATCTTCAACGCGGTCATGCGGTTCATTTTAGATGCCAGCATCCGGATGTAGGTGGGCTTCGCATCGATGTTATGAGCACGCTTCGTGGATGCGCTCCCTTCGAAGAACTTTGGTCGCGACGGACGACGATCCAAGATCCCGATGCGAAGTTCTCCTATGAAGTTCTTGCGATCGAGGACTTGGTTCAGGCCAAGAAAACCCAACGAGACAAAGATTGGCCGATGATTCGTCGTTTAGTTGAAGCTCACTACGACGAGAATCAAGACGCTCCGAGTGATGCGATGATCAACTTTTGGCTCAGAGAGTCGCGAACTCCTTCGATGCTAGCGGAATTGCTGCGTCGTTTTCCTGAGCGAATTGCTGCAGTTGCATCATCGCGTCCATGGTTGGAATC
>CAIJIZ010000522.1 GCA_903820735.1 uncultured Pirellula sp. | reverse complement strand
GCTTCCGGAGTCAGTGAAGTTGTGGTCCAGGTTTTGACCCAGTACGCGTATTGTTCGGAACCACTTGCCAGACTGCCGATACCAGAGGTTGTCCGTGTTTTTGGCAGATATTCGTCACGCAAGAATTCGCCTAGTCGTCGATAAGCCGGAACGATTTGATCGGCAATCGCCTTTCGGTATGCCTCTGTCAATCGTGCTTTATCTGTGGCAGAAAAGTTTGCTGGAAGGTTGGTGATGGGAGTATAAAAGAGACACTTTTGAGGATCGTCCGTGACAATTGTCGGGTCGAGCAGTTGTTTGACCATCCGTTCGGCAAGAATTCTTGGAAGCACATAACCATCCGCCATACCGCGACGGAATCCATCTATCGATGCATTGCACCATACTTCGAAGTCGTTGATACGACTAAGCCAGTTCTCGTAGTCTTTGACGCTTTTGAACGGTTGACTACTGCTACCGCTGCCGAGTTGGGCGAATACGAGGTGAAGACCATCGAACTGATGCATCGGTATCCGTTGGGTATCAAAAGCGATTCCTTCTAGTTGATTAGAAAGTTCGAATGTAAGAATTTCCGCTGCGAGTTCGGTGTCTGAGGATGCCTTTCCGGCTGGCGCGCTGAGCAACTGCCGCTGTGTATCTAAGTAGAATTTTTTGCACTCGGCGACGTGATCGGGCGAAGAAGTGATCGCGAGTCGATCGTTGTATCGATTATCCCCTTGCATCGTTGCGTCCAAGGGAAAAAGAATCAGGCGCCGTTCGTGATATTGCTCAAAGAGATTTCGCAAATAATCTTCACGGGAAGTTTCTTGCCCATTGATGATTTTCAGTTCCGAGCTGACAAAAACGAGTGTCACTACCCAAAGGGAAGCCGCAATCCATCGTGTTACCGAGAAACAGTAATTCATCGACATCTATACCTTTAAAATGCTTCGACCGTAGAATTTGAGAGATCGACTTCGCTCAGGCAAGTCACCAAGCTGATGATATAGCACGGTGGAAATGGTTTCTAGCTCCTTAGGTCTATTCGACAAGTCCAGTTGGTTTTCAAGTCCCGTTGGTTTTCTCATTGTCGATCTCGGCTTGTTGTTACTCAAATTGGTCTTATGACTGACTGCCGGCCGATTTGCTATGATGCTTTTCGCTTATGCTTTGGAATGAGTCAGGCTGTTTATGTTCGCCATTTAATGAAATGATCGGGAAATCCAATGCGTCAAGTCTACGCTTGTTTGTCGGTACTGGGGTTGATTCTTCCGATGATTTGCTTTGGGATCCATTTCAGTCGCCCAGACCAAAACGCTTGGGGGGAGTTCTTCGCTGCTCCCTTTGCGACCTGGGTGATCTCGGGTTTCAGTTGGGATCTTATGATTACCGCAACGGCTTGTGCGGTCTGGATGGGGAGCGAAGCGAAGAGGTTGAAGATCCCTGGCTTTGGCTGGCACTTTGTGGCGATCTTTCTAGTTGGTATGTGCTTCGCCCTTCCGACGTTTCTATACCGTCGCCAAGCCATCTTGGATCGACTTGCAAAATCCGATTCGGAGGTTCAGTCGTAGGACTTAACGCTTGCGTTTGTTCTTCGAGTTGTCGTAAATCTCGATAACTTTAACGCGATCAGCTAGTTCACGCTCTCGTGCGATGCATGCGAGATTCCAAGCATGTTTCTTGCCATAGCGATTCCAAGCAAAGCTGATTTTGGATCGTTTGCCTTTGGAATTGATCCACGAAGCGCAGAATGCATAGGACTCAGCGTTCTTCCATCGAGCGTCTATGTTTTTAACAAGGTGCACTCCAACTTGGCCGGTCGTATTGCGATGGGTTTTACGTCCTTTTGCGGTCTTAACGTCCGGGGCTTGTTCGAGCCATTTGGCATAACAAGCCTTTGCTGCTTGAAGGGACTTGTTTTTCCCCCCAAGGGTGCGGTCATTGAAAAACTGCTGCTTGCGTTTTCCTTGACGAGTCAATCGGACCATCCACCCGCGTGTACTACTTCCTTCATAGTCGACGCGCGTGATTCCTTTGAGTTTCGGTTCAACCATTTGCAATACAAGTGACTTCGACAAGCGGAGAATTTGGGGCGTTTGAAATTGAAAAGGCTAGAAAAGAGTCACAAGGATAATCACTCGCAAATGTTCGGTCTACAGTTGAAATCCCTCAATGGACTAGAGATTTCGAAAACCCCTCGTTCAGGGAGTCGGGTGAGCGAAAATGTTTGATTTTAGATGTAGAGCTTGAGCTGATTACGATCCGAGCGAATTTCGAATTGCTGCTACGATTCCTGCCGCTTTCGTCCAGGTTTCCTCTTCTTCGTGCTCAGCATTGGAATCGGCCACAATCCCTCCACCGACTTGGAACTGCCACCAACCCATGGAGCAAGTCAACGTGC
>CAIJIZ010000521.1 GCA_903820735.1 uncultured Pirellula sp. | reverse complement strand
ACAGTGGATGAATTGGAGAGTAGTGTGACTAGTCTGTGCGTAAGTGTCATTGTTCCGGTGAAGAATGGGGAAGCAACCATCGAACGATGCTTAGAAGCTATCGTAAACCAACAGTTTGACGGTAGAGAATTTGAAGTCATCCTGGTAGATAATGGTTCGACTGACCGAACGCTCAGAATTGTTTCCGAACGATTTCCACAAGTGAAGGTCTTGCTCGAAAACAGACCTGGAGTGTCCTATGCGAGGAATTTAGCAATCCAAGAAGCAAAAGGTACTTGGATTGCTTTTACCGATGCCGATTGTGTGCCGAGTGCAACTTGGATCAAATCCTTGGTGAACCGCGCGGAAGCATGTCATGGGGTTTCGTTTGTAGGAGGAGCCATTCGAGCGCTGCTCCCAACCACCGCTATCGGCTTGTTCAACGAGAACTTGTTCGATCAACAGAGAAGCATTGAAGTAGAGAAACCGCCCTCGTTTATCTCCGCCAACTTGATCGCTCGACGAGATGACTTGATCAGGTTCGGCATGTTCAGTCCGAATTATCCGCGTGGACAGGATACGGAGTTTGCATGGCGCAGTTATTTCAAGCATGGCGCTAAGTTCGCTTATGCTGGCGATGCAGTCGTCGAGCATGCTAATGAATCGACATGGGGTGGACTGATCAAAAAAGCTTGGCAGCACGGTAGTGGATCAGCGCGATTAATCAGTGAGTATCAAGAAGATTTGAAGATTAACCCCGAAAAGCGTTGCAGCGAGACCAAGTTCCGCAAGGAATTCTTTCGAGCTGGATTGGCCAATGTCAAAAGCATCCTCTTATTTCAACGCGGGGAACAGCGAACGAAGGCAAGAGACCGATTTTACTTCGCAGTCTTTCGCTTCGTACGCCACATGTCGTACGTGCATCACTTCCGGAAATTATCGAAGGCTCAACCCAATCACTTCAAGCTTTCACACCCAGAAAAACAGGTCGAATCATGAGCAATCCGACGTATAAAGCTTCGATTGTGATGCCCCTAAAGACGCAGCGCGATAGCTGGCTTGAAGAGTCCGTATTATCCGCTGTTATGCAAACAGCGCTTTGTGAAGTCCTGGTCATCACTTCTGATTTGACACCGCAATCAAACCTCGATGTCTTATCGAAGTTGTCGAAAGGCCATTCGAACCTAAAGGTTCTTCGCCGCCCCAGCGGGGCACAATTTGCCGGGGCAATCAACTTCGGTTTTGAGTCTGCCACCTGCGATCGCGTTGGCTTACTGTTAACCGATGACATCTTGGATCTCGCGACCGTTGCAACATGCCTATCATTCGATGCCGATATTGTGGCGACAGCGCGTTGCGGGATGAGCGTGGATATGACGGAAAGATTATGGGAAGGCAAAGCCGATCCGGTGAGGTACCAGAAACTCAAGACGATCGAAGAACGAGCTAGCTACATTGATCACTTCATGTTGCTCAATCGCGCATTGGTCCTCAAGATCGGCGGAGTCGATCCGAACATCGGCCTGACAGGCGCAGATGACTACGACATGGTGTGGACATTGTT
>CAIJIZ010000520.1 GCA_903820735.1 uncultured Pirellula sp. | reverse complement strand
TTCCCAATCTAAACGTAAGCAACGACTATGCGACTTACGCTGGCCCAAAGACGCTAGTTGCGCAAAAAGAAAAAGCGGATGGGGAGGGATTCGAACCCACGGTAGGGAAACCCTACTCCGGTTTTCAAGACCGGTGCATTAAACCGCTCTGCCACCCATCCTTACACTCGGAAGTTATTCCGAGTTGAGCCATGTGTATTCTAGCCGAGCCAGAGGCTAAGGTCTACTGGATCAATCAACCTGTCATGCCGCCATCAACCGTCAAAACCTGGCCCGTGACGTAACTGGCCGCAGGACTTGCTAGAAACAACACGCAAGCTGCAACATCATCGGGTTTACCAAGCCGGTTCGCCGGCACCCGCTTCTTGACCTCGTCGACCACTGCGTCACCCAATGCCTTGGTCATCTCGCTCTCAATAAAGCCCGGCGCTACGGCATTGACGGTGATCTTACGCTTGGCTAACTCTCGAGACATCGACCGGGTAAAACCTATCATCCCGGCCTTCGTCGCTGAGTAATTGGTCTGGCCAGGATTCCCAATCAAACCCGAAACACTGGACATGTTGATGATCCGACCATAACGCTGCCCCATCATGATCAACGACGCGGCCCGACAACACAAAAAGCAACTGGTTAAATTGGCGGCAATGATCTCGTCCCAATGCTCGTCTGTCATCCTCGGCAACAACGTATCGCGAGTTATCCCGGCATTGTTGACGAGGATATCAAGTCGCTTGTACTCGTTTTCAACGGTTTCAAATAACTTGGCCACCGCAGCTCGATCGGTCACGTCACAGGAAATCGCTACCGCATCTCCACCAGCCGCCTTGATCGCAGCTACGGTCTCCTCAAGCTTCGAAGCATTACGAGCCACACAAAGGACCTTTGCTCCATTCTCGCCAAGTCGCAATGCGACGGCTTGCCCAAGCCCTTGTGAGGCCCCCGTGACGAGTGCAACTTGACCTTGTAGGTTTGCTGTAAGTCCCAATGCGTTTGACATCGTTGCCTCTATACCTTTGATGTATGAATTACAAAATCTTCGTAGCCTAAGTACCCGCTAAAAGTACCCGAAACCACAACGTTTCTCAACCTTTTTCCTAGTCACCAAATGCTTCACAGGGAACCTTGCGGTCGGTCCGTTTTAACGTTCCAGTCAAAACCCGACCTGTCCCAATCTCATAAAATTGCTCGACTCCAAGCTCGATCAATTTTCGCAAGGACGCTTCCCACAAAACGGGCGAGACGAGCTGCTCAGGAAGCAACTCTCGGAACTCCGAAGCTAATTGATGCGGCTGTGAATCGACGTTTGCAACCAACGGAACTTTGGAATCTCTAATCTCGGTGGCAACCAACGCTGCACGCAACGCATCGCCAGCTGGCCGCATGATATCGGTATGAAAAGCACCTGCAACCGAAAGCCTTATGAACTTAAAGCCAGCTTCGCTGACAAGCGACTCGCAGCGATTCAACGAAGCCGAATGGCCGGAAATCGCAATGTTTCCAGGACACAACAAATTGGCAACCTGAAGAATCTCACCGGCCTCCCTTGCCTCATCGCAGAAGGCCTCTACCTGCGCTCGCTCCACACCAATAACACTGGCCATTCCACTGCCGACCTTGCTCGCTGCTTCTTGCATCGCAGCTCCACGTGCGGCTACCAAACGAACTCCCGAATCGAAATCAATCGAGCCCGCAGCAAACAATGCGCTGTACTCCCCTAAACTCAACCCCGCCACTGCAATCACTTGATCGGCAACCTCTGGTCGCTGTTCGCGAAAGTCCGCCAAGGCGGCCGCTGAATGAACAAACAAAGCGGGCTGACTGTTGCGGGTCAAATGCAAATCCGCTTCCGGCCCGTTCGCACATAGATCAGCTAGATCGAAACCAAGGATCTCTGAAGCCCTTGAGAAAAGCCCGCGTGCAGATTCACTGCGAGCGATCAAACTCGATCCCATCCCGAGCGTTTGGGCTCCCTGCCCAGGGAAAAGCAAGGCTGTCTTTGCCACGCTGACCACCTCTTCCGTGTCACTTATGATTCCGCGTCAGAAACCAACCAAGAAACTCAAAAATGTCTTCGCAGAAAGACGCCTTCGAAGAAACCGAAGACTCTCTTACCAACGCCCGTTCGCAACCCGCGAACTCGTAAAGTCCGTTATTCGAATCGCACCAGCCCGATGACGAGCAGCCCCGCCACTCGTCTGCCTTGCAGCAGTTTCCCACCGCATAACAAGCGAAACCGCCTATGCACGCGATCGACGTCAGTTCCAGACCAACGACTATTCTTGGACTTCGCCCATCTGAACTACA
>CAIJIZ010000519.1 GCA_903820735.1 uncultured Pirellula sp. | reverse complement strand
TTTGCCGCAGATGCTTACGCCCGCATTCATGGAATGGGGGCTTTGTGCGTCACATACTGCGTTGGTGGACTATCGGTGTGCAACAGCGTCGCGGGCGCGTTCGCCGAGAAGTCACCGGTGGTGGTCCTGACTGGCTCACCCGGCCTGAAGGAGCGGATCAATAACCCGTTGTTGCATCACAAAGTACGAGACTTCAGCACCCAGTTGGAGGTCTTTGAAAAGTTGTGTATTGCGGCGACGGAATTAAACGACCCGATGACCGCCTTTCGCGAAATCGACCGTGTCCTAGATGCGTGTTACCGGTACAAGCGACCTGTATACATCGACATCCCACGCGATATGGTCGACGTGGTACCAACGGTGACTCATGCTTATCGCAGCCCCGACCATAACGCCGATGCTCACGCATTGGACGAGGCGGTCCGCGAGACGGTTCAGAAGCTAAATGCTGCAAAGAAGCCGCTGATTATCGCTGGAGTCGAAATCCACCGATTCGGGCTACAAGATCAAGTGATTCAATTGGCCGAGCAAGCCGGGATACCGATTGCGACGACGATTCTTGGAAAGAGTGCCGTCGATGAAACACACCCACTTTTCGTTGGGTTGTACGAAGGGGCGATGGGGCGAGAAGAAGTCACTCAGTATGTGGAGGATAGCGACTGCATTTTGATGCTTGGAGCCTTCATGACCGATATCAACCTTGGGATCTATACCGCCCAACTCGATGTTCGCAATGTCATCTATGCCACCAGCGAGCATCTGCAAATCTCTTACCACCAGTATCCAAACGTACCGTTGGGTGATTTCCTCTTGAAGGTCATTGCAGCGAATCCGGGCCCTGATAGACGGCATATTCCCGAGCACCTGCACTTGAAGAAACCCCACGCATTCCAAGTAAAAGCCGATGAAGCGCTGACAGTCACGCGTATTATCGAACGGATCAATACCCAACTCGATGCCCAGACCATTGTGATTGCTGACATCGGGGATTCTTTGTTCGCATCCTCGGAACTCGTAATCCACGAACGAACCGATTATCTGTCCCCAGCTTATTACACGTCGATGGGCTTCTCCGTGCCCGCCGCCCTCGGGGCGTGTGTTGCTAAGCCGCAAGATCGTGTGTTGGTGATCGCCGGCGATGGGGCTTTTCAAATGACCGGTCAAGAAATGTCGACATTGATCCGTGAAGGGTATTCACCGATCATTATCGTCCTCGATAACCATGGATACGGAACCGAGCGATTCCTCCAAGAGGGAACTTGGAAGTACAACGAGATCGCCGTTTGGAACTATTCGAAGTTGCCCGAAGTTTACGGGGGTGGTAAAGGTCACATCGTGCGGAACGAAGCTGAGTTTGATGCCGCACTGCGCGAAGCTTGGGACGATCGCTCGCAACTTCATTTGATCCATGCAAAGCTCGTTGAGAATGATGCGAGCAAGACCTTGCGACGTTTGGCGGACCGTTTGGGGCAACGAATTTAAGCGTTTGCTAGAAGTATCCTCTACGGCATGATACCTGATCTTCGACGTTCGGCCGCCATGGACTCCCTGCGTGAACTCGGTTGGTTCGAGCATGTAGAGTGGTTTGAAGAAATCGACTCGACGAACCGAGCGATGGTTCGCCAGGTCAAAGAGGGGCACGTTAAATTGCCTGCGCTGATGGTTGCCGATTCGCAAACGCATGGAGCGGGCCGAGGTGCAAACCGATGGTATTCCCCCGCTGGTTGTTTGATGTTTTCCCTCGGACTATCCCTGCGCGATCTCCCGTCGCCCCCTGATGCGGGGACTTCCCTGCTCCCCTTACAAGTCGGGCTTTCGGTCGCCCAAGCCCTTGCGCCTCTATCGCGATCGAAGCCGATGGTAAAGTGGCCTAACGACGTTTATATCGAGGAGCGAAAGGTCTGCGGCATCCTCATGGAGACGAGTCTAGGGAATCCCGAACCCATCAAAGACTTCCTGGTCGTCGGAGTCGGAATCAATTGCCAAGTGCGCTTCGACGGTGCGAGCGACGAGGTGCGGCGCAATGCGGTGAGTTTGCATGAAGTGAGCCGTCCTGAGGTTCTGGCAGGCAGCTCGACTCTCGAAGCTGTTGCTCCCGAGTCTGTGTTGCTGCGATTTCTTCAAGTATTCAGAGAGAACTTGAATCGATTTCAGGATTGCCCGCAGGAGTTCATGGAAGATTGGAACGAACACGATTGGCTTGCGGATCGGTGGATTTGCGTCCAGCAACCACACCGGGAGTTGATCGGTAGAGCGATCGGAATTGAGGGGTCGGGAGGTTTATGTTTGATGGACAGTCGCGGGATTGTCCATACAATCCTCTCCGGAACCGTCCGTTTACTTCCCTCCTCCGATGGTCGCAGCGGCGATTTCGTTTGAGCCTTCATACTGATACGACTGCACGCAGACGCGGCTGCAAACTAAAACCACTAACACTGTCACGAATTAACACTGTCACGACTACACTGTCACGACTTAACACTGAGCGTACGAGCTAAAATAAGCCATGAGTAATCCAAAACGCAATGAAGTTCCCGTAGGAGACACTTGGGACCTGTCGAGTTTGTTTTCGAATGATGAGGCATGGCAAGCGGCTTTGCCCGAACTGGAAGCTTGCATCGACGAGTTTGAATCGTTCAAAGGTAAGTTGGGGGAATCACCGGCGATTCTTGCGGCTTGTTTGGATCACGACGTGAAGACCGATCGCATAGCGGAACGTATCGGGACTTATGCATTTCTCAAGACGACGGAAGATCAGAGCAATAGCATTTATCAGGGTTTTACCGCTCGATATCAAAGCATCGCATCGCGAGTGGGGCAAGCTGCGAGTTTCATCCGTCCGGAGATCTTGGGGATTGCCGATGAGACGATGCAGAAGTGGTTAGAGACCGAGGTTTTGGCTCCCTACCGCTTGGTGCTGCAACGGATTCATAGGTACCGTGCTCATACGCTTTCGCAGAACGAAGAACGCTTGTTGGCGATGCAAAGCGAGATGGCTCAATCGGCGAGCAAAGCTTTTCGGCAGCTTAACGATGCTGACTTGAAATTCGGTTCGATCGAAGTCGATAAAGGCCAATCGATTGAGCTGACCAATGCATCCTTCAGTGGTTTTTTGATTTCTCCGAAACGTGAAATCCGCAAGCAGGCGTTTCATCAGTATTACTCCGAGTTTGCTGCACACGAAAATACCCTTGCAGCGACTTTGGCAGGAAGTGTGCACACGGATGTTTATTATGCGAGAGCGAGGAATTATCCGAGTGCTTTGGAATCATCCCTTTTCGCAGATAACGTACCGGTTGCTGTTTATGACAACCTGATTGCGGCCGTGCGTGACCAATTGCCCGCCGTGCATGCGTACTTCGATATGCGGCGACGGAAGATGAAGCTTGATGATATCCACCATTTTGACACTTATGTCCCGATCTTATCCGAAGCTGCGACGCACCGGAGTTGGGAGGAAGCTTGTGCGTTAGTGATGGATTCGCTCGAGCCGTTGGGAGACGAATATTGCGGAGTACTCTCTCAAGGATTGCGAGGTAGGTGGTGCGATCGCTATCCGAACCAAGGAAAGCAGAGCGGAGCATTTAGCTGCGGGTCCTTTGATGCCGATCCTTATATTTTGATGAACTACAAGTCGGACGTCCTCAACGATGTCTTCACGTTGACACACGAAGCTGGGCATTCCATGCACAGTTATTACTCGGCTCGTAACCAACCGTTTCAGTACTACAACTACACCATTTTCGTCGCTGAAGTCGCTTCGACATTTAATGAACAATTGCTTGCGGAGCACATGATCCGTCATGCAACGAGTAAGCAAGAGCGAGCAGCGATCATCAATCATGAGATCGATAGTATTCGCGCAACGATAGTTCGTCAGACGATGTTTGCCGAGTTCGAGAGGAAGATTCATGCGATGGCCGAAGCTGGCGAGCCACTGACGGTGGCATCGTTCAAAGCGACTTATGGCGCGTTGCTCAGGGATTACTTCGGACCTGCGTTCGAAATCGATGAGGAATTGCAGCTTGAGTGTTTCCGCATCCCCCATTTTTATCGTGCCTTTTATGTTTACAAATATGCCACTGGACTCTCAGCTGCAATCGCGCTTTCGCAGCGAGTGATGCATGGTGGATCCAACGAATTAGCGCAGTATCTAGGGTTTCTCAAATCGGGTTGTTCGAAAGACCCGTTGGAACTCCTAAAGGATGCAGGGGTCGACATGACCAAGCCTGAGCCGGTGCAGACGGCACTGCAGCGATTCAACGAACTAGTTAAGGAGCTTGACCAGCTTCTGTAATTCGTTGCCAACGATCTTGACTCCAATGGTGCCAAGCCATGGTTCCCTTCGGGTCGATGGTCAGCCGCAAGGCGTGATCTCTCGCGGTATGTAAGACTTGCTGTTCATTGGGGCTATACGTCTCGATGACTTTGGGCGATACCGAACGAGCCGAACCGCTGATGATGATCGTTTCAGGGGTCGCCCAAGCGATCAGTGGTTTCGGGTTCGCCGTGAGCGAACCGTGATGGGGTGCCATCATCACGTCGAGATCGATCGGTGGGGCTGAAATCAATTCGGTTGTGCCGGGTTCTTCGAGATCCCCTGGAAGCAGGATGCAGCGGTTTGCATATTGGATCGAAATGCATAGGCTCGTCGCGTTGTCGCGTACACTTCGGGAGCTTGGTAAGCGACCAGTAGTCGATCTCTCCGGGTTAGCATTCACTGGGTGATGTACCATCCATCTGCATCCGAGTTTGTCTTGAACGGGAGTGCTTTTGCTCCATGTTTCGATTGGGATATCGCGGTACTTGATGTCATCGATCAAGCTTCGCAGGGTTGGGGAAGAGTGGTTGAGCACCGATTCGGTCGAGACGAATTTTTTAATCGAAAAGCGTTCGATAAGGCCTGGCATTGCATTGTAGTGGTCTGCATCGGCATGGGAGAGGATTAGACCATCGATATGACCGATCCCCATGGTCCAAAGCGCTTGTGCGATGGCTTGATGGCTTCTGTTTGAATCACCCATTCGTCCAGCATCGTATAGCCAGATCTCACCGGTTGGCGGTTCGATTAGCACGGAGGTGCCGTGACCGACATCGATAAACGTGATCGCGAGCGATGCGTGTCCGAAGTTGTGTTTGTACCTTCGCAGTGTCTGTTGGGATTGGATAAGAAAACAACCGAAGAGAAACCAAGCACCTAAACTCCATATCAGTTCACGCCTTGCTCTAGGGCGATGGGTTCCTCTCCAAAGGGTGATAACCAAGGCGATCGCATAAAAACCGATCATCCACCAAGTTGGTGGGGCTGGAGCCCAGAAGTGACCATAGGGGACCCGGTGTCCGATGGAGACGAAGGAATCCAAGATGAGCAGTGACGTTCCGCAGAGTAAACCGCATAGCCAAGCGAGCGGTGGGAACCAAAACAGCAGGACAAGTCCCAAGCCAGAGAGAAGTGCGATGAGCATCGGTAACCAAAGAACGAGATTCAAGAGAATGCCGATTGGGCTAAGAATATGAAAGGACTCCCAGACGAGAGGGGCGGAAAGAAAGCTGACCCAGAAACTGCTACGAATCGACTCGCGCACAAAGTGCTTAGCGCTGCGAAGGAATCGTTGGCGAGCGGTAAATTTGCTCTCGATTAATCGTTCGATTGGGGCGGCTCGCCTACTTAAGATAGGAAACGTAAGGATCAGGACGGCGACGGTTAGGAAGGAGAGTTGCGAACCGACTTCAAAGGCGATGGAAGTGCGTTGGGCGAGGAGCAACAGAGCGGCGAAGGCAAGGATATTCAGGCCGGTGAAGGACCAGCCGAGAAATCGAGCGAGAAGTGCGCACGAGAGCATGATCGTCGCCCTCGCAACCGGCGGATTAGCTCCACAGAGCATGGCATACAGGATGCACAGACTAACCGTTCCGCCATAGACGAACCACGACGGTAGTCTTATCAGCCAGCCTGCGAATAGCAACGCGAACGCGACCATCTCGATATGCATACCGGAGATCGACATCATGTGAATCGTCCCTGTGGAGAGCATCTCGACTTGAAGGTCCCAGTCGGCTTGGTCGCGTTGACCAAGGACTAACGCGGCCGTTAATGGAGCTTGATCGAAAACCACGTAGCGATTCATCGCATCGAGTGAATACTCCGTCCATTGAGCTAGTCCGCGATCGATCCGCCAAGGATTGCCTTCGGAGGTTTTGCGGATTAGAGAAGCGGAATCGACTTTGATTTGAGCCGCGAGACCGAGTTCTGCATAGCGATTCCGCACGTCGAATTGGCCTGGGTTGGTTGGCTCAAGCGGACGGCGCCAAGCCCCATAGACCTGGACTTCGTCACCCGGAAAGAATCCTCGGATCTCATCATCGATCGTCAGGGTGGCTTTGATGGATAAGGGCTGCCAGGAATTCGCCGCACGCTGAACCGAGTGTACATGCACCAGCGATTGAGACTGCCAAGAGTCTATTCGGTCGCTTCCATATCCTTCCTGTTTTCGATACCGGATAGCTTGTTCAAGCGTTCCTTTGAGGACAACCGGTTTCCAGGTTGCTTGAGCGCTGTTCGCTGCGCGGTCAGCGGCATGCATCGAATGCCACTGAGCGAGCTGATTGCGAATTCGATGGTTTGCTTGATCGTGTACCAAGCTGTAAAGGCAAGCGATACACATCATCGAGAACAAGCATTGCCAGGCAAACACGCGATTGCCCAACTCCTTGCGATGCAGAAACAAGAAGTATCCGAGTGAGAGACAAGCGAGCATAACTGAAGTGATCCAAAGCCCTGCACCGATCGATTCCGTAACGCGGATTGAAATCAGGGCCAGTGTGAGTTGGACGAGCATCGGGTAGTACGTGATTCCCTCGATGAGTCGGATCCACAGAAGGTTCGTCCAGGATTCAGGTTGATCGACAGCGGAAGGAGCTTGCGAATCAGAAGTATGCGTAGAAGCGGGCGTAGATGTGAGCGCAGGTGCTGACGTGGCAGCAGGCGTGAGTGTAGATGTGGAAAGGGAATTATGATCCACCGTGCATCTCCATTGCAGTGGAAGGATTCATCGAATCGTGCTAGTGCACTGAGTGGTTAGTGCACCGCGAGGCTAGTGCACTGAGTGGTTAGTGCACCGCGAGGCTAGTTCACTGCGGGGCTATAAGTACTCAACGTAGGTTTTGGAGTAAGTGAAACGATTGCTTACTTTTCGACTTGATACGTGGGATGCGCGACCGATTCAGCTTCGTCGGGCGCCCAGATCGTGCGTCCCCCATCGACTGGCAAGCAGACTCCAGTGATGAACGATTGGGTCGCCAGGAAGAAGGCTGCTTGGGCGATGTCCTCTGGGCGTCCGTGGCGTTTGATCAAGCTCGCTTGCTTGATTCGACCTGCTCGTTCCGCCGTGATGCTAGGATCGAGCATCACAGGCCCGGGCATGATTCCGTTGACGTGGATATCGGGGTTTCGGGAAGCGAGCTCGACGGCCATGCTGCGGACGAGTGTTTCGATAGCCCCTTTGCCGAGAAAGTATGCCGAGAAGTTCGCGTAGGGGCGGGCGACGGCCCAATCGCCAATCAAAATAATCCGGCCCCCTTGAGGTTGGGGCACCATGGCTAGCCCTGCGTTGCGAGCGACGTGATAGGCTCCGAGGGTGTTGATTTCAAATTGCGCTCGCAGCTGTGCTTCGGTGGTCAGCTCCAAAGGAGACCAGTCCCATACCGCAGCACAGTGAACCACCGCGTCGAGTCGACCGAATTGATCGACGATTTTCGCAACGGCTTGCTCCATGGATTCCTGCGAGCGAATGTCGCCTTGGGTTGCCATGCACTGGATTCCTTGGCCTTCAAAATGCCGAAGGGTTTCCAGTGCCCCTTCGCGAGAGGTGTTGGCGTGTAGAGCGACTCGATATCCTTGGCGGGCAAAGTGCTCTGCGACCGTTCGGCCAACTCGTTTTGCTCCACTTCCGGTGACCCAAACGGTTGGACGGGAGTTCAAATCGGATCGGTCGAAGTGGGAGGATCCGTGTGAATCGGAAAGAGGGACTGCGGTCACGCGTAAGGTTCCTTGGGGACTGAAAACTAGGGGGTGGCGGGGCTGTCTCGATGACAAATCATCGAAAACGCCACGCCGCACGTGCAGTATAGCGGTGAGGGGAAGAAATCATTCCAAAATGGCGCGCAAAGAATTTTGCGATTTGCTTGGAATATCCAAATTCGATCCTAGCGAGGGGGGCCGCAGATTCCTTGCAATCCACTTGCCGAGGGGCTACGATATTAGGATTCAGAATTCCGCGAACGCCCACCCTTTTCCATTGTTCGAACTGAAGTTCCTAACGGCGAGCTCAATGCAGTTAAGCTCGATCATTCACTATGGCACATGGAAGCATCCAACCCGTACCTGAAGGTTCGATCGCAGCGCAAGGATTTGCGGGCCAGAGTTTTCAAGGTACCAATGGAATGAATGCCACCGGGATGAGTGCTGCTGGTGCTGTTGGCAAGGGGGTGGTGCAACTGACACTCGACGACCTTGATCCGAAGCAGAATTCGTTAACTGCTCGTTTGGCGAATCGCGCCAGCGGTTGGTCGAGCCTAAGGCTCGCTATTCTTTTAGCGATTTTGATCCCGCTTGCAGTTTTCGGCTATTTCCAGAACCGCCAAACCACATCGATGAATCGCATTCAAAAGGCGCTGTCGATGTGGGATGATCGAAATGCGATTTCAGAGTTAAAGCAAGTCGAGCAGCGAAGCGGATTGAGCGCTCAGACGGCGTTCTTGCGCGCAAGAGCTTACCGCCATTTGGGTGACGATATCGCCTTCGCACAATTCTCTGCCATCGCTAAGCAACTTGGGTATTCAGAAGAGAAGCTCAAAGCAGAACGGATGTTGCGAGAGACACATCTTGGCGTGGTACCCGATATCGATCGTGCCACGGCTGAATTGATGGCGTTGCCCGACGGCGAACTCGAAGAGATTGGCCCCTCGGTCATCTACGGACTGCTTGGCAAACTGCAATTCGAAACCGTCGAGATGTTTTTGCAGTTTTGGATCAAGCAAGATCCGAAAACACCGTGGGTCGACTTCTTTCGCGGGATGCTTGCTCTCTCCGGTCGCGACGCGAAAGCCGCAACGGAGCTACTTGAAAACTGTGCGAAGAATCATCCGGGCTTTGTGCCGGTCTATCGTCAATTAGCTTCGGCTTATCTATTGAGCCGCGATAATGAGCGGGCTGTGATCGCGCTAAAACGATTCTTGAAAAGCAATCCGGATGATCTCGACGCCCAGTCTGCAATGGTCACTGCGCTTTTCAATCAAGACTTGGGTGACGAAGTCATTGCATTTGTCGAGCCGTTGATCGAGTCGGGCAAAGCTACTATCGAAATGAAAACCAATTTGGCTCGAGCGTATGCCGCTAAAGAGCAATACAAGAAAGTGGTCGATGTCCTCAGTGGTGTCGCAGCCCTTTGGCCTGAAGATGTGCGAATCGCCAACCAATTGAGCCAAGCCCACCAAGCCCTTGGAGGCGACGCGGAAGCGGATCGGTTTGCAAAGATCGCTGACGCAGGCCAAGCTGATTTGCAGTCCGTCGACGGCAGGTTGGCTAGGTTGATGTCGGGTACGGACAAACAAGCTCAGCAACACTACGAGCTTGGGCATATCTTGTTACACAAGCAATCGCGTGACGATGGCGTTCACTGGTTGAATTCGGCTCTATCGATCGACGAGAGTTTCTTGCCAGCACATGAAGACATGGTCGTATACTTCACTCGTATCAATCGACCCGACTTGGCCGCTCGGCATCAGCGGTACATCAACCTACGGCGCGGAGTGCAATGAGGTGTCTGATCACCTCTTCGAACAGTCGGGAGTTCTTCTTGTTGCGCTTTCTCAATCCAATTCTTGTCAAAACACGACAATCACGAATCGCAGCGATTCTGGTCGGTTGTCTTACGGGTTGTTTGCTATGCGGTTGTTCGCCGAAACCGTCGGCTGAAGAACCAAAGAAGTCCTCCGGTGGGCAGCTTAAGGAAGCTGCAGTACAACCATTGCCTGGAGTTGCTAACCAAGGCGGAGCCGAGTTTTCGGGGATCAAGTTGGAGTGGCTCGAGGGTGCTCTCCCGCTCGCAGTGGTCAAAACCGGCAAGGAGAACGGAAACCTTTTTTTGCCAGAGACTACTGGTGGAGGTATTGGGGTTTTCGATTTTGATCGCGATGGTTGGATAGATATCGTTTGTGCTGGGGGGGGAGAAGCAGACGCCGAGAAACGTCAAATGATCGGAGCCTCCGGGGCTTTGTATCGTCGCGTCGGCACTTCGGGCAACCCCTCCGATACTGTTGCATTTCAATCCGTTGGGCAATTTGCAGGAGTTGATTTCTCACCGCATTACAACACCGGCATTGCTATTGCCGATTTCGATGCGGATGGTTTCCCCGATATCTTTGTCGCCGGGTATTCCAACAGTCAATTGTTTCGCAATCAAGGGGATGGAACCTTCGAATCGCTTGATTGCCAAGCGGTGGGGCTTTCGAGCCCTCTGTGGGGAGCTTCGGCAGCATTTTTTGATGCGGATGCAGATGGGGTGCTGGACTTATACGTTGCGAATTACGCGAATTGGAGTTTTGAGAACAACCCTGTGTGTGGCCAGCATGCGCGCAATGGTACTCAGACCAAGAGTACCGATTACTGTGGGCCTCGAGAGTTTCAAGGCTTGCCTGATGTCTTCTACCATAACGATGGTGATGGAACCTTTCGCGACATCACACGCGAGTCAGGTTTAGAAGATACTTTGCGGGGGCTTGGGGTGGTCGCCGCAGATTGGGATCAGGATGGCGATGTGGACCTATACGTTGCGAACGACGTCGACCCAAATCTTTTGTATCGCAATGATGGCGAGGGCCGATTCACCGAGATCGGTCGGCGGGCTGGAGTTGCCACCAATGACAGCGGTACTCCCGAGGGTAGTATGGGGCTGGCGGTCGGAGATTACAACTTGGATGGCAAGTCCGATTTATGGGTGACGAACTACCAGAATGAACTTGGGGCGCTGTACCGCAACGGCGGTGGACTCGTGTTTAACTATGCATCGCTGACCGCGAAGATTGCTGCGACAGACGAAGCGAGCGTTGGGTGGGGAACGGCATTCGCCGATCTCGATGGGGATGGCGATGAAGATTTGTTGGTGGTTAACGGTCATATCGAGCTTTCGCCAAAAGGCTCCACGGTCGATCAGCGACCGCAAGTGTTGCAAAATCAAGGTGGAAAGACATTTCAATTGGTTCCTCGAAGTAACGGAAAGTTTCTAGATACAGCGATCAATGCGCGGGGGCTAGCGACGGGCGATTTCAATCGGGATGGCAAGTTGGATTTCGTAGCGAGTCGGGTCGATAAAGAAGCGGCATTGGTGCTGAATCGATCGCAGGATCAACGATCGGTGCGATTGCGGTTGGTTGGTACCAAAAGTAATCGCGATGCGATCGGCGCCAGGATACAGCTTCAAATGGGTCGGTTTCGCGCGGTTCGACAAGTGGTCGGAGGAGGGTCGTATGCGTCAACGAGTGACTTGCTGGTCCACATCGGGATCCCTAAGGAGGAATGGAATTCTGATTCTGTTCCTGCTGCGCAAATCAGTATCGATTGGCCAAGCGGACAACGCGAAGAGTTTACGCTCGATGCGAAGTCCGGGTTATGGGATGAAGAGAATCTTCTCGTAGAGGGAGTAGCCCATCGGTGAAATCGGTACGCGACGAGAGGACGGTACATGAAATCGAGCAAGATGCTTCGACAGCGTTGTGGTTAACGAAGCTTCGATGGATTGCCATCGGTGGGCAGTTGCTAGTGATCGGTTTTGTCTGGTTGTTTTTAAAGTTGACATTGGCCTTGCCGCAACTGTTGTCTCTGGTGTTTCTGACCGCTTTGAGTAACGTGGGGCTGTGGTATTTTGCGAAACGCGCCTTGCGACAACTTGAAACGGACGATGCAGGGGTAGCCGGGTTTCCGCAGCGAGGGGATCTCGGTGGGATCCTTTTGTTTGATGTGGCGATCTTGACAGGGTTGCTTTTTTATACCGGTGGTGCAGCGAATCCATTTGTTCTCTTTTATGTTGCCAACATAGCCGTAGCCGGCGTGGTGTTATCGAAGTATTGGGCGATTGGGATTTCGTTTGCTTCTGTGATGGGTTGTTTATTCTTGTTGTTAACGTCGCATCGATTGGAAGTTTTCGATGGATCGGCATTCGCAAGCGAAGCCACTTGGGGAGTAACGAAAACCGCTTTCTTTATCGCATTCGCTACATGCAGTGGTGTATTAACCTATTTCGTCTCCCAGCTTGCATTGGAAGTGCGACTGCGGGATCGACGGTTGGCGATAGCCGAAAAAGAGAAAGAACGTGCGCAGCGACTCGAAGCCTTAGCGACGCTTGCTGCTGGTGCCGGTCACGAGTTGGCTTCGCCTCTTTCGACGATTGCAGTGATTGCTGGGGAGATGTCGCGAACGCTTGATAAACAAGACATACCCGAGAGAGTCAAGCGGGATGTCGGATTGATTCGCGAGGAGTTGAATCGGTGCAAAGATATTTTGCATCGCATGAAGAGTGGTGCTGGTGAAGCGGCGGCGGAGCGACTGCATCCGGTATCGCTCGGGGATATCTTGGACGAAACTATCGCTGCGATGCGTGAGCCGAATCGGGTCGATGTCCACATCGATCGAGCGGTTGAGGATTTCAAAGCTTTGTTGCCCAAGCAAGCGTTATCGCAAGCGTTGCGCAATCTGCTGCAAAACGGGCTTGATGCGTCGAAGCATCCCGGACATGTCGAAGTCTATTCCACCATCCTCATGCCTCAAGAGGGGCGCAGGACTTGGGAATTGATCATCCACGACTCGGGAAGTGGCATGAGCGACGAAGTGATGCGTCGCATTGGAGAACCGTTCTTCACCACAAAGGAAGTTGGCGAAGGGATGGGACTTGGGGTTTTTCTAACGCGAAACGTGATTCAAGGATTAGGTGGATCGCTGAAATTTGCGAAGCGACAACCGGCCGGAACAACTTGTACAGTGCAGATCCCGTTGCGAGTAGAAACACTTTAAGAGGCTTTAGGCTTTAGGCATTAGGCATTAGGCATTAGGCATTAGGCATTAGGCATTAGGCATCTCAAGCACGGCTTGCCATATACGCTTGGCTCCCTGAGGTGGTCCCGCTTTCACGGACAGTCCAGTCTCTTAGAATGAACAGTCTAAGGAGACGGCAT
>CAIJIZ010000518.1 GCA_903820735.1 uncultured Pirellula sp. | reverse complement strand
GCGTATCATGCGTCCGATTTGCGGATCCCATAGTCGGATGGTTTGGTCTTGGCTACACGATATCAATCGCGGAGCTGAATTATCTGATTCATAACGCACAATGCGATGGATGGGCGCGGTATGGTTATCAAGGCTTCTGATCAGACGATCCGATCCTTCTGTGATTTCTTTTGCCGTACTCCAAACTTTGATCGATTGGTCAACTCCGGCCGAAATCGCGACATCATCCGACCAAAAAATCGCGGTCAATACTGGACCGGTGTGCCCTGCAAACTCACACAAGCAATTTCCGCTTTGGTCGCGTACCAACACTTTTCCTGACCAATGCGCTTCGATCCAATACTTACCATCCCCCGACCATTGCACATCGGTGATTACATCCGCGATCGCATCCCCGTTCGCATCTGTTTGGTAATCTCCCAACAACTTCTTTTCTTTCCAGTCATAAGACTTCACCCCCCCCTGCTCTGCCGGCGCGCCTCCTGCAACCAATAATCGGGTCCCGTCGGGTGAGAGTGCCAATGCGGTGATGTGTGGAAATACATCCGAAATGCTTTGTTGCGGTCCCCAGCTCTTGTTCTTGGTTACCTCTTGAATGTCATCGGACGAAAAGAGTTGAACTTCTGACTGATTCGCTACGATCCATTGATGGCGTGGCTGGTCCTGGATCGCGGTGGTAACGCGAGGATTTACCAAGGTGATCCAGCGGTATGAGTTGTCGGCGGAAGGTTGCGATGTTGTGTTTTGGACATCGATTGGCGTTACTGTGTCTTGTGATTGCGCGTTGGCTAATGCGAGCAAGGAAATCGCAAACATCGCGACGCATTGCACCGAATTCCTAAGTAAGCTTTGGGTAGTTCGCACCGCGAATCGCGAACGGCTTGTAAGCCAATTATTTTCCTCGTCGGTTGACCAATTAGGTGAGGAGTGCATCGACAGGTTTGCCATGTTGATTGATGGGGATGGGGCGGGCGTCTGGAGTGGTGAGAGTCGAGGCAGGATCGATGCCCAGGCGGATGAACAGAGAGTGCATTAGATCGGCGGGAGTGACCGGATCGGAATCGGGTTGTTCGCCGATCTTATCGCTTTGCCCAACGACAAGACCTTGTGGTAGTCCGCCGCCGCAAAGCATGATGCTGTAGGCGCGCGGCCAGTGATCGCGGCCTCCTCGTGTGTTGAGTTTCGGAGTCCGACCGAACTCGCCCATGGCGATGACGAGTGTCTCATCGAGAAGTCCTCGGTCTTGAAGGTCGCTGATGAGGGCCGAAGCGGCTTGATCAAACGTCGGAATTAGTCCTACCCCGACTTTAGCCCCTGCGAATCCATCACGAAGCGACACGACGAGATTCTCGTGGGTATCCCATCCGGGTTGGACAACAGATACGAACGGGACGTCATGTTCGATCAATCGTCGCGCCAGCAGACAGCTTTGTCCAAAACTGCGAGATCCGTAACGCTCTCTTGTGCTTCGATCTTCTCGTTGAAGCTCAAAGGCTTGTTTGGCATCGAGGTCTGCAATGAGGTCGAAGGCCGAGTGCAGTCCTGAGTTTGCCAAGGAGGTTGTAGAGTTTTCAATTTGATTCAACATTGAACGACGTCGTTGCAACCGCGAGTTATCGACACCAGGGAATAAATCCAGATCGCGGATTTGAAAGGTTGGTTGAGCGGGATCGCCACCGATCCAGAATGGCTCGGATTCTGGGCCAAGGAATCCTGCTCCCATTCCGATACGAGGTTCGGGGATACCGATGTAGCTCGGCAATTGGGAACGTTTCGATGCGGCGGGATTCGTAATGGTTTCGATGGGTTCTGCGTTTGCAATTACCTTGCGCCGATGTGCAGCGATCGACCCGATGCTTGGATATTGCAAGTTGGGGGATGGCAAATAACCAGTCAGCGCGTATTGATTGGCCAAGCCGTGTTCTCCCAGTGGGCTGGTCATCGATCGGATGATCGTCATTCTCTGAGCGAGCTCTGCGCAGCGTGAGAGATGTTCGCTAAAGTGGACTCCTGGGATCTTGGTGGGGGTAGAAGCGAATGGGCCTCGAACTTCGGCTGGTACGTTTCGTTTCGGGTCCCACATCTCAAGGTGGCTTGGGCCTCCATCGAGCCAAAGCAAGATGCATTTCTTGGCGGTTCCAAATGCCGACTGATGGTTGCTTGCAAGGCTCGGCTTGTGTGCGAGGAGCGGTAGCGCCAGGCTCAGTTGCAGCACAGACCGGCGAGTGAGCGGTTGTTTCCAAGTATTCAGCAGATGGCTATGCATAGTTGATTCGCCAGCCGATAGGAGGCTTGATAGGAGGCTTGCTTGAGGGGGCTATTAGTACCGGGTTTTAAACCAACTGGGTTTAGCCAACTGGGCTTAGTTTTGTAGGAATTCCGAGGAGCTTAGCAAACTCCAAACCCAATCTTCGAACCAGAGGATGCGATCCTCTGGAGCGATAGGTATATCAGTGAGCCACAGGTCGGTTTCTTTCTCCGAGATGTGCCGGCACAGTACACGCAAGTACGCTTGGGCAAGAATCGATGAATTCGAATCGCCTCGAAGGATGGCTTGTCGGAAGAACGTGTTTGGACTGGAGAGTGGTTGGTTGACGACGGGTCCGTTGATCCAATGCAGTTGCTGTGCGAGTCCCATGGTTTGCGAAGTTGTATCGCAAGGAGCGTTTCGTTTGCATCGACCGAGGATATCGAGGGATTCCGATGGAGTCGTTGGATCTAGCCATGAGATCGCTCGTTCGGATTGGTTCTGGTTGGAAGTATCCGCGGTCGATGTAAGGAGTGTATCGCGAATTGCGTCGAAGAGGACTTCGGGCGGAAGGGACTTGTCGATTCGCACCGCATAGAAACTTGGGTCGACCGTGGATTGATTGCTTTGGCGATAGGATTCGCGCCGGTAGGCTTGCGAGGAAGCGATCATGCGGAGGATCGGTTCGGGTTGGTAGTCGGCTTGAATGAACAGCGTGCAGAGTTCATCGAGGAGTTGGGGGTGGGATGGTGGATTAGTATCTCGGATATCATCGATGGGATCGACAAGTCCTCGACCGAACATCGAAGCCCAAAGACGGTTGGTGATGGCTCGAGCGAAAGGAGAAGGATTTGTGTTAGAAGAGGGTGTTGATTGGCTTTTTACAGGGACACCTAGAAGCCAGTCGGATAGGGATTGGAGGTTGTTTTTTACAGATTGTTCGTCGGAGTGAGGAGGGAGAAATTGTTGGCCGGGTATACGCGGTATTGCGGTATCTTTGGTCCGCAGGTTTGTCACTCGAACGGAAGGAGTGTGTTTAACTTTTGGGCCACGATCGATCCCTGCTAGGATGGCAGCTAAGCCGTGGTAGTCGTCTTGGGTCCATCGATCGAGAGGGTGGTTGTGGCAATTTGCGCATTGCAGTCTAGCACCCATAAAGAATCGGCTAATAGCTTCAGCGTGAGTGCGTGGGTCTCCGGTGAGTCTCGCAAAATTCACTGCCCCGACAGCATTGCTTGGGCCTGTACTGATGATGAGTTCTTCGGCCATCGCTCGCCAGGAGCGACGATGTTCGAGAATGTTTTTCAGGTACTCTTCGTAGGCGAGTGTGGACTCTCGATCGTTCGGAAGAGGTCGAAGGGGCAGCCATCTAGCCAGTTGGTATGCCCAATAGTTGTTGAAGTCTTGGGAAGCAAAAAGTTGATCGAGGGTCGATTCGATTCGACGTTCAGGGGGGATTTGTTCGAAGCGGGCGATATCGGCGGCGGATGGTAGTTTGCCGGTGAGGTCAAGGTAGACACGTCGCAACCATGACAAGTCATCAATGGTATTTGCGGGTGTTAAGTTCGCTTGATCGAGTCCTCTTTGGATCCACCGATCGATCGGGTTCGAAGGTGATTTTTTATTTGATGAATCGACTGATGTTGCGGCAGAAGTTCCAGCGGATGCTTGGGGTGATGATGGATTGGTTCGTGTATTCGTGTTCGCTGGATATGGGGCAACGAGCGAGATTGCTTGGAAGGCAGGTCCGAATCGAGCGACAAGCGTGTGTCGACCTGGTTGGTTGAGTTCGACGCGGATTAGTTGATCGGATGTGGTTGGTTGATTGGGTGTGGTTTGCTGATTTGCTTCAGGATATAGGGCAGGAGTTAGAGTGATTGCACCATTTGGGTCCGATTCCCATTTGGTTCGGTCGGTTACATCGATTCGAGTGCCATTTTGCAGGGATACGAAAGTTCTCAGGTGAAAGACCGAGTGGGTGTTGGCCGGAGACTTGTT
>CAIJIZ010000517.1 GCA_903820735.1 uncultured Pirellula sp. | reverse complement strand
TCGCTGATGAACTCATGGCAGCCTACCGCAAGGAAGGCACAGCGATCACCAAGCGGGAAAACACCCACCGCATGGCGGATGCGAACAAGGCCTTCGCTCACTTCGCTTGGTAGTCTCAAGACTTCAACCTGGCGAAAGCTACTGAACTTCAAACACCTCCAGTTCAACCTGGAGGTGTTTTCTTTTACCCCCTGCCCATGCCGCGCTGCTCGCGTTCTGCAAGAACGTCTAGAGAATGACAGAATCGTTCCAAGAGCTAATTTCCTGCACTCCTAGCGGCCTGTATTGCCCCGCTGGCGACTTCTACATCGATCCCTGGCTACCTGTCGACAAAGCTGTCATCACCCACGCTCACTCCGACCATGCTCGCAGCGGTTCGAAAGACTATTTGGCCACCCCCGAAAGCGAACCGCTTTTACGACTGCGTCTGGGTCGCAATATTCAAGTACAAACGCTTCCCTACGGAAACGCCCTACGTATCGGCCGAGCATCAGTCTCACTCCATCCCGCAGGACATATACTCGGTTCTGCCCAAGTCCGGATTGAAGTCGAAGGAAAAGTGCTCGTTATCACCGGAGACTATAAACTTCAATCCGACCCGACTTGCACTCCGTGGGAACCTGTCCGTTGCCATGGTTTAATCACCGAATCGACCTTTGGGCTTCCTGCTTTCCGATGGCCGGATGTCCGAGTAGTTATCGAAGATATCTTGAAGTGGTGGCTAGCGAACCAGCAAGCCAACCGCACGAGTGTCTTGCTCGGATACTCGGTTGGTAAAACCCAGCGAATTCTCTCGGAATTGATCGCCGTGGCTGGAGAGGGAATTTCGCAGCAAATAGCCGTTCATGGTGCTTTGCTCGGTCCCAACGAAGCCTACCGCTGCGCCGGCGTAAAGACTCCTGCTTTTCCCTCAGCCACCGCGTTGAGTAAAGAGCACGATTGGTCGAAATGCCTGGTCTTCGCCCCCCCATCGAGTCAATCCACCTCTTGGATGAAACGCTTTAAAGACCCATCGACGGCGATGGCTTCAGGCTGGATGGCGATTCGCGGGACACGTCGGCGTCGTGGAGTTGAACGGGGTTTTATCCTATCCGATCACATTGATTGGCAAGATCTACTCAGTGCGGTAACGCTCTACAGCCCTGAGGTGATTTGGGTAACGCACGGCTTCAGCGAGATCACGGCACGTTACTTGAGCGAATGCGGCACAGATACTCTGCCAGCGATTCCAGCGAGCGTGCTTCAAACGAAGTTCGCTGGCGAGGAGAGTGAAGCTACTCTTCCTGCTGAGGACGCCACTGCGATTGAGCAAACTGAAACTCACTGATCGCGGGAATTAACATTGCCGCCGTCGCGAATCCGTAGGAGAGCGTCACGGTGCTAAAGACCGTAAGCTCCTGATTTCGCAGAATAAAACTGGTGATTGCGAAGAAGGTCAAGAACGGAAGCAAAAACGATGTAAGCGTAATGGCTGGCGAAGGGTTCATGTTACCGAGTGCCATGTATAGCCCCGTGCCTCCACCGAGAATAATGAACAAAAACGGGGCCAATTGCCGACCGAACGAGCCGCGAAACATAAGCATGATCAACATGCACATCGCAACGCCGAGGAACAAAAAGAAAACTGTTCCAAGACTGGTCCCAATCGCAGAGCGGCTTTGGCTATAAATCATCCCGCAATGAATCCCAAGCATGGCGACGAAGACATCCATGACCAAAAGGGAAAGAACGAGGAAGATCAAATTCTCTGCTGAAAGTCCCCCAAACCACCAATAAGTAGATGCCAGAACGATAGGAACAAGCACCATTTCCTTCGTTGCGTAGAGGACCCCTGCGATCTTCCCGAGGACGAAGGACCAGGGAGTGATCTCAGTGACGAGCAGCAAATCCAAAGCTCCCGCATCGCGTTCATTTGTGATGGAGTTAACCGCCAAAGCATTGATCAATATGAGGGAAAACACCATCAACGGGGCAAATAGTGCTACGGAATTCGATACTAAACCATCACCGTAATCGCCTGAGGCAATCGCTCCCCCCGTCCCGGATGGAAGGGTACGAATCAAACCGAAGCCGATAAGTCCTGCGAGCAACAGATAGGCAATGCGGATAAATAGAATCTTCCGTCCGTAGGCCCAGGTTTTTACTTCTCGCCAGAGGACAGGATTGTTCCACATCGCCCTTGGCTCGCGACTCTTCCAGACCTTGACTTGGTTCGCCTGCACCTGGCCGGCGGGTAGCTCGGCATCACTTGTTTCATATTCCGTTGCAACTGGACGTCGCTCGCGGGATGGGTTCCAGACCCGAAGCATGCGGATCGAGAAGAGGGTCAAGCCGGTTGCGACGGTCGAGAAGACGACACTAGGCAAGATTGCGTTCCCAAGAACCCCAAGCCCGACGAACCATCGGGCAGCCGGGATCGGTTGTGCTAAATCCCACACAGCCCTCAGCGGGCTAATCAAAGGTGCAAACCTGGGAGAGATCCCTGGCACGGCCCCAAAGGCTACCGCTTCTCCAAAGGCGATCCAAAGGGCGATCAGCAACGTCGTTACCGCGATTGCTTGGAACGTTTTCTCTCTCCAAAATGCAATGGTAGCCCCCAATACGCAGCATAAGACAAGCGTCGAAGCGGTCAGGAGCAAGCAACCGAAGGCTTGCTGCACGGAAACTCCACCGAGTAAGGGGAGGAGGAAAACAACGGGTGCCGTTGCAATAAATGCGTTCAACGACGAGAGCAAACCTGCGCCGATTTTGCCAAGCACCACTTCGGAGTTCGATAACGAGGTCATCAGCAACAAGGTCAGCGTCTGGCGATCTTTCTCAAAGCTCACGGCCGAAACGCCGGCCAATGCTGCTACGAAGAGCAGGACGATGAGTTGAAATGGAGCGATCAACTGAAAGATCAGCACACCAAAGCGAGCCAAATCACCGGCGTTTTGAACGGGTTGAATCCCAGCTAGGAGCAACCAAGTCGTACAGATGATCGCAAAGACCATCGCCAAAAAGGCGAGCCTCGACACAAAGTGCCTTGGGCGACGTGGTAATGTTGCATATTCGCGTTGAAAAATTGGTCCAATCATGCATCTAGTTTAGTCGCAATACTCGTCGGCGACAATCTCGCTCGATCCGACCTCGTGATACCGCTAATTCCTAATCCCCAAATCTCTGTGTCTCTGTGTTTCAAAAAAGACCCAGCGCGGACATTGGAAACACAGAGGCACAGAGAACACGGAGAACCAATTCTACCGCGACTCTTCACCTA
>CAIJIZ010000516.1 GCA_903820735.1 uncultured Pirellula sp. | reverse complement strand
CCCCTGACGAGAACAGTAATCGACGAAATATCCTTTTCCACACCCAACATCCAAGAGGCGTCCGACCGTCCCAAGTTTGCGGATCATCGATAACTTGGCGGGAAAGTCCGCTTGCATCCGCGCATCGACCACGTCATACAATCCACCCTCCGATGCACTCAGGTGATACATTCGGTAATAGTTGGATAATTCTTCATCGGTCGGAACAGGATGGCAAAAAGAATTGCCACACCCTTCGCATCGATACAATCGGTGCGACCCGAGCATCCAATGCGGCCGGGCAACACCGTCGCAAACCACACACGTCGGATTACCCGCTTGATTCATCCCCATCAACTCTGCCTCCCCTTTACCGCACACTGCTTCCTGACTGAGTGTACGTCATGGTAACCGGTCCGCCATTTACCAGACCCTCTTTTTTTACCCCTTTGTGTCCCGTAATTTAAATCCTCCGACTCTAAGGCGTTGTCTCGCAGGATACCGGGCGAAGAAGTGTACCACGCAAAGAGGTAGGAATAGGTAATTGGTTAACTCGTGGTGCTTCTAAACGTGGTGCGGTCCTCCCGGGCCGCAATTACGAGCGCAGCGAGGCGTCAAGTGTGTGTGGGATGCGCGGACGATTGCGCGGACTGCGGGCCAGGAGACCCACACCACGAGAGGGCCTACACCGCGTAAGGGCCTACACCGCGATGTACGACCGGTCTGAGCTAGCCGCTAACCGCTAATCCGATACGTTTGCCGCAGAATGCAAGCTCCTAACGCATTGAGCAAGATCGGATCCCAAGCATGGCGTTGTGCTTCCGGTAGCGAAGGGAGCGTATCGAGTACCTTTATGATCGCTTGATATACTTTATCCGTAATCAAACCGCGAACCGCTTCCCTTAATACATACTTGACTACTGACCCCTTCAGTTTGATCGATGAAGGCATCGACCGAACGCATTCAACCACTTTGTGATCTAAAAACGGCAGTCGCCCTTCCACCGAATGGGACATTTCTGACCTGTCACCACACGCTGTAAGAAAAAAATTCTGCAACATGGTCTTAGACCAAAGATACATCGACTGCGACATTCGCTCTCGCCCAAGCACTTGTTCCGATAGATTCATCCGCGAAAGAACCTCGGTAAATGGATCTCGGTCCTTCACATAAGATGCGTGGGCCGTCGATAGCAACCCTCGCATCCTCGATCTGCCGATCTCCCGAAAGAGGATCTGCGACGGAACATACCCCAGCAGACTGCGGACTTGACTCAACGGTTGTCCGGGTGGGGGAGTCGGTTGCGGCTTATCCGCACTTTTACCATCCTGAACAAGTGTCGGCTGGCCTCCAAAAATCTCATCAGACCCTTCCCCTGTCAAAACTACTTTGGTGCCATGATCTCTGACTAATTTACTCAGTAAGTACTTACCGACTATCCATTCAGATCTCGGTAACTCTTCCCATTGCGCTACTGCCGCTGTGAAATGCTCTGCTGCTAAATCCCCCGTCACCCGGATACTGTGAAGTCTAGCACCCGATCGCTCGCAGGTCTCCTTGATGCGATCCTCTTCGTTGTGCTCGACATCGTCAGGAAAGAAAACGCTGTAGCAATCTAATGCTCTCGCGTAACGACTTGCTATTCCTAGCACTGCACTCGAATCAATCCCGCCACTTAAGTACACTCCAACTGGAACATCGGCCACCAGGCGAATTGAAACGGCTTCGGCCAAGACTGCTTCTAAGGCTTCGATGGCGGATGATTCTGGTATCGATGGCAGTTCGGTTGCTAGTGGATAGTCAAAGTCCCAGTAGGTCTTGAGCTCTATCCTGTTATCATGCGCAACCATATAAGTTCCGCCCGGCAATTGACGAATACCCGCGAAAAGAGTCGAGTCGGGTGGTGTTAATCCCTGAGTTGCGTAAAAAAAGCCGTCCGCATCCCAGCTCGCTCGAACGCCAGCCGCAAACAACGCTTTGGCTTCCGAGGCCAAGTAAAGCCCATCGGTAGCTTCCGCATAGTACAACGGCTTGATACCACATCGGTCGCGTGCAGCAAAAAGCACTTGCTTACGATCATCCCAAAGGACAAAAGCGAACTCGCCTCGCAAGCGATGTACGCAGGCATAACCTTCTTCTTCATAAAGGTGAAGCAATATCTCACTGTCTGACTTGGTAGCAAATCGGTGGCCGCGAGCCTCGAGTTCCTCACGTATAGAAGCATACCCGTAGAATTCACCGTTTACCACAGCGCGAATGGTTCCGTCTTCGTTGCTCAGGGGCTGATCACCTGTTTGCAAGTCGATGATGCTCAACCTTGCATGTCCCAGCCCGACCCGGGCATTCGAAGATAACCATACGCGACTCCCATCCGGGCCACGATGCGTCAACTTGGAGGTGGCTGCTTCTAGCGATGAGCTAGTAACTTCACCGATCTTTTTTGCGATCGCAACAATGCCGCACATCGATAAATCAACTTTCTGATTAGCTATTAGTGTTTAATGAGACTGTTGATCGCGATAGATGATTTCCATGCAGGTACGAAGCGCTTCTGCAAATTGGGTGTTTCCCGGGGCAAGCACATTGCCATGTCGATCGGCCACCAAGAATTTCCTAATTTCTCCATGGATATTTAGTGTGTTATTTGCCTCCGCTTTATTGATCAGCTCCAATCGCTCCTTGCTTCCAATCCACAATACTAGCTCGCGATGCATCGGGTCACGGGACTTCAATAGGACAATCTCAAGCATCAATGCTACGCGCCAAGCGTCCTGCACGGATTGTGCATCGTCTAGCTGAATCGTATTCGTACCGTCCTTGACGTGTTTCTTTAGATTTCTTAGGAATTTCGGCTTCACACGTGATGAGAAGCGATAATTCCATTGCGCCTTAATCCAACGCGCCGTGCGAGGAAGACTAAATGTTCCATATAGATTGTGCAAGGGAGAATCAAGGAACAGCAATGGGCAAGCATGCTCTCCCGACTCGCGTAACTGCTTGACCATCTCGATCGCAATCCGGTGTCCAATGCACAAGCATGCAATAACATAGGGACCCTTCGGCTGAATCGATCGCATCGCTGAGATATAGGCGGCGGCAATGTTCGGGAGCGATCGGCATTCGTCACTCCCTTGCTTCAAACCACCTGCTTGGAAGGAATACACCGGCTGCTCTTTGTCCAAGTTCTTTAAGAAATCAAGACTTACAAAAGCTTGGCCAATCCTACCGTGTACGATGAACATCGGGATCTTCGATCCCGTCTCGCGCAAAGGAAACAATACCGGTGGCAATACGCGCAGTGAAGGTGTCGCAGTAGGCGTTACAGATTGCTCTTCGGATACAGCCAGCGGCCGAAGCGAATCGGCTATCCCCTGTACCGTCGGATCGATCAATAAACTCTCCAAGGCAATCGGAGTTTGGAAGTGTTCTTCCAGCCGAAGATGAAGCTGTGTCGCCCGCAGCGAGTCACCACCAAGGGCAAAGAAGTGATCCGATTTCCCAGCATTCGGTACATTGAGAATAGCGCAGAACAACCCTGCAATCAAAGTTTCCAACTCGTCAAGCGTCTGACTTCCAGTCTCCTGAACAACCGGACAGGCATGCGTCGCGAGTTTCTGGATTTCCTGCCTATCCACTTTCCCTGAAGTCGTGGAAGCTCGTCCAACACAAGATACCTTGCCGGAATCATGTAATCGGGAAGCTTCTGCTTAAGATGGTCACGTAGATCCGCCGGATGAGGCTCACAGCCGGGTACCTTCGCTACGATCATAACCAACTGTGCAGAATCGTTGGCTTCGTCGTTGGAATCTAAAACCACCACGACGTCGCGTATATCGTTCCTACCACCCATTGCCGATTCGACTTCCGACAAGTCAACACTGTGTCCACGCACCTTGACTCGATGGTCGAGTCGGCCTAAGAAGCATAGCCGCCTCTGTGGGTCCCAAAAACCAATATCCCCGCTGCGCATCGTTCGAGAGCCGGCATGTTCGGTATCCTCGCCAAACAATTGAGCATTGAGTTCTGGCCGACGAAAGAAACCAGGGCTAATGAACGGACTAGATAGTACGATTTCACCAGGTTCGTCCGCTGCCGTTTCAATTCCATCGGGACGAATAATGCGGATCCGCATTCCTTCCGCCGGATATCCTACGGTGATCATCGCATGCCCTTG
>CAIJIZ010000515.1 GCA_903820735.1 uncultured Pirellula sp. | reverse complement strand
TCATCCGGCACCAATCTGCTTCAAACGTAGTCCAGTGCTCTTCCCACCCTCATCCCCCCCGCCCCTTGCTCCCACCCAAGCGGGCGAAGGGGAGCCAAGACAGTTCAGTATCACATCCCCATACAACAACCCCGTAGCTTGGCCCTCTGAGGCCGTGCGAGGGGAACGCATGGCTCACGCAAAGACGCAAACGGGGCAGAACCCACTCGAGTCGCACACCGCGCTGCTACGATTTGATTTGCCGATTGCTTAGCGATAACACTTCATCGACATCCTGTATTAGCCAATTTATCCGTACTACGCTTTTGGTAAGTGGGTAGTATAGGGATTGGATACTATGGATATTTACCTTCGGCGATCTCTTGCTCCCACTGCTTCATCAATGGCCAGTCGATCGCACAAGTTCCGAAATCGGACAGGTGCAAATAACCTTGAAGTCGCTCGATAACTTTGTTGAGCATGTCCGGGTCGCGTTTGAAATAAGGACCGTGGCTAGGAAGCAACCATTCCACATCCGAATCGCGGATCCGTTCAAGAGAACGGATAAACGAAGGTATATCGCTGCCATGATGGGCATCGATCGCACCTACGCCACCGTCGCGGTAGATGTTATCACCGCTGAACAAGACGTTCCCCAAGCGGAACGCAAGCTGGCTGTCGGCATGACCTGGAGTGCTCCAGACTTCCAATTCCAAATCGCCTACACTGAGCTTGTCTCCTTCGCTTAATCGATGCTCGACGATCACTTTGGGCATCGGCTCGGAGATACCTTGGGCATCGATCTCGGCGAAAGTCTGTAATCGGTTACCAGATTCCAGCAGATCAGCAGCGCGGGGGTGGGAAGTAACACTCGTCTTGAGCAGAACCTTCGCTTTGGCCAACCCTTGGCAGTGGTCAACATCTGCGTGGGTAGCCAAAAGGGTTTTGCAACGGGAGAGTGGGAAATCCAAATCCCGGATCAGATCGACGATTTCGTCGACGGAGTCTTCGTATCCGATGTCGATAAGAATCCATTCGTCGCCGTGGTAGACCAAGTAAACATTGCAACCGATCAAATGCCCGGCTTGAATGTTGAGTTCGATGACGTTTGGAAAAATCGGTTTTCGAGTGATCATTGTATTTTTAGAAAAGAATGTTCGTGCGCCGGCCCTAACCTACCAAACCGGTCCGGAGTTCTCAAGGACAACCGGAAGTTTCGGCACTTCGCCACTGTCGCAGGACTTCAAACATCAGCAGTGCACCGCTGACCGACGCGTTGAGGGAATCGATGGCCCCTAACATGGGAATATGGACCGACTCAATCCCCTTCGACTTCCAGCGATCCCCCAGCCCCTCGGCTTCATTACCGATAATCAATGCTGTTTTCTTTGGGAAATCCGTGTCGTTGTAGGATTGCCCCCCATCGGCACGTGCGGCAAATAATTGCACTTGGTTCTTGACCAGCCATTCCTGCAGATCCTCAGCCGAAGCGATCGCCAAGGGAACTGTGAAAATCGCGCCAAGGCTTGATCGAATCGCATTGGGATTCCAAGTTTCGCTTACGGGGTCGCTCAGCAGCACACAGCGAACACCGGCCGCATCGGCTGTACGCAATGCGGCCCCAAGATTTCCTGGTTTCTCCATTCGGTCTAACACCAAGAATAACTCGCCATGACTCGATTTCCCAAGCTCCCGCATCGCAGGCTTGCCAGTAGTTGAAGCTGATTCTTGGGATGGAGCACTACGCGATGCGATCTTCGAAAGCCGGCGACTCAAGCTATCGAGGGAAGTCTCCGGCGGAATCGCTACAGCGATTACATCGAGTTGCCTCTCTCCATACTGAATACGATCCATCGGCGCATCGCTCAAGCGGGTACAACGCAAGCCTTCGGGAATACTCCGCAAGAACTCCCTCAAATCCGACGGCGGCTCGTGCAAAGCAGAATCGCGGAAAAACAGTTCGCTCAGCTCAACTCCGTTCGATAACGCTTTAGCAATAAGGTCCACCCCGTCGACGAGGATGCGGCGCTCGCTGCGACGTGCTTTCGCGTCCCGCAAGGATAAAGCAAATTTCACACGAGGATTGCTGGAACTGGTGATGAGGTCTTGGAACACTCTGAAGCACCTCGTGGACGCCCCACAAAGCGGGCGGAAGAATCAGGCTTGGGAAGCGACCAGCCGTCGCTAGCGAGTCGTACTGCGACGACTGTACGCCTGGGAGTACCTTGCAGTGGCCACTCGGGGAGTCGAACCCCGACGCCTCTCGGCACAAGATCCTAAGTCTTGCGTGTCTGCCAATTTCACCAAGTGGCCATCGAATCGGACGGTAAGTGTAGCTTGTAAGAGACCCGATGTCGACGGTTGGTTCGCAGGAAATTCTTATCCTTTTCGGTCGACACTTGTCTTGAAATCCGCTACCGAGGAGTCGGCTTGCGCCATTGTGCATTTTGATCCAATTGGGCAGCGGGGTCTCCCGATGCGGAATCTGTGATACTCCCCATAGAGGGACTGGCCATCGTGGGACTGGCCATAGTGGGACTGGCCATAGTGGGACTGGAACCCGAGGCAGGCATGACCACAGGCGGAAGAGGCAATGCATCCCCAAATGCGGACTGAATGGTACCGGAGGCTTGCACGACCCCGTTGTTGATCGATTGTGCGGAACGCGAAACGGCTTGTCTGGCATTATCGCTGGCTAGCTTAAGCTGATTCTGAGCTTCGGCAAGTGGATCAAGGACCGAGCCCGTGGAGGCTTGGGAGCCCGTGGAGGCTTGGGAGTTCGTTGCACCCTGGGAGCGAGGTTGGAGGCCGCCCCCAGGCATGCCGGGAGTCGCGGTACCATTGCCTGGCGTAGGAGCATAGGGCGCAGATGGCAGAACGCTTGGGGCATTGGGTGGCGGTACTCTGCTTGCCGAATTCCACGGGGTGTTTGTCAGAGGATTCGTCTGGCAACCGCAAAAGACCAATGAAAGCGGCAAGGTGCTCAAGCACACCACGCGAGCGAGATTACGTGTGAATGGGACGCGAGCCTTGGCCATGGGGGGAAGATCCTCTAATGCTAAAATGTAATTTTCTGTTCGCCCCCAAATATGGGAGATCGAATTCCGAGTTGCATACGTCCGGAGACTTCAAGAATAGGAAAGTCAAATCGATGGTAGCAATAGAGAAATCACCGTAGAAATACCACCCCAGTTCGCCGCGTTGAGTCTGTGCATTCGATATCCGTTCGGACCCGAGGAAGCGGGAGGCGCAAATCAAATCCATAGAATCGACGGTACGATAGATGCTCTTTTCCTGCTGTTGACGTTGCAGCTTCAAAATTCGGCGAAATTCGATTTCTACCTCGTCGCTAGACAATTCAGGCGACCTGGCTCTAATTCCGGCGAGCATTCGATTCCGAACCATTTCGAACAACTCAAACCCCATGTGAAATCGAGCCGCCGGCGTCATCGCGCGTGCTTGGATCGCTTTGTCCCTTTCAATTGGATCAATCATAAACATAGACTTTCCCAAGGTATTTCAGTCATGTGATTTTTGAACAATCCATAGGAGAAGTCCGTTGGAAAGCAACCGAATGCTAAAGGTGGAACAGCTCAAGCAGGAGGTTCACCGCATTGCCTCTTTGGCTTCGGAGAGCGACATCGGTGATGATGGTTTTTCAGGTGCCGATCACGACAAGCTCCTCTATGGGGGGTGAGTATGATCTTCGTTGACACCGGAGTATGGTACTCGCTTCTTGTGCCTAAAGATCCGAACCACCAAAGGACAGCGAAGTGGTTTGACTCGATCGCACAAGCGATGGATCTACCGCTATTTTGCATAAGCTATCTGAGGATCAGTTCCATCGAAGTTGGTTGTTGTTTCAAAGGCTCTCATCAGCGGGATTGAGTTTTACCGACTGCACTTCGCATGTGGTCGCAGTCGACTTAGGGATAAGAGCGATTGCGTCATTTGATCACCACTTTCAGACCACCGGACGTTTCCAATTGGTTCCCTAGGCGCGATTACGATTCATTTTTGCTTTTCAAAGGCAAACACTCGACGCGACTCACTTTGGGACCGGAGCAAGTGTTCCGGCCACGCTGAAACAGAAGCGAGATGAAGCAAGAGCGGCCTGACTAGCACACAACCGCGCCGTGACTTGTGCGAGCTGCAAAGTCGAGGATACCAAGCCAGCAATGGTGGCGATCGGAAGCAACACGAGTTAAATCATCAGCGTCGGTGTCATGAGTCCAACTGAAGTGACGACCAAGCGATCCACTGGTTCGATGGATGTCCCAGTGTATGGAGTGAAGTTTAAGATTGACCACAAACAATGAGAAAACGGGGCCATGCTATTGCGGTTGTTGTCCTGAATCGCCCTAAGAATTCTCTTGAATTCCAAGCCATCAGTCTAAAGACACCAGTAATCGAATCGACCAACCTAATAGTGCCGAGTTCTCGAACGCATTTTTCCAGAATGTCCTGCAGCGCCGGACTGCTGATTATCAGAAGTTGGAGCCGTCATAAAAGGCTTTTCAATAGGCCCATGCCGCGTCGAATCACGAAGTTCAAGTGCAAACTCACGAAGTTCATCAACGATGTCGAGTCGACGATTGATTGCATCAGGAGACATGTCTCGGCTAGTACCTCGCGATCGTGATTTTAACGTATCCGCATGGGTATCTCGTTCCTTATTCATTATTCACCATCCAGCCGTCGCAAGGCATCAATATCGGCAATATCTTGTGGTCTTCCAGCAACCTTCTTCATTGTAATAAGCCCATTTTTTGAGACAACCTTGATCGTAATCTCACCAAGCGAGACAGTTTCTCGGTCATTCCACACTGGTTCGAATACAGGTGCAACAAGCATCAAATCCAGTGTGATTAAGTGATGGCCCTCTGCGCGTGAAACCCGATACATTTGACTTTCTCTGTCAGTGTTCGGATTGAAACGAAAAAGACCTGATTCAAGGTCATACGCGATATTAGCCAATGCGGCTTTGGCTGCTTCAAGTGACTCTGGACGTATCAGGATATCGATATCCTTAGTCATACGTGGATGACCATGGACCGCAACCGCCAGCCCACCACATAGGGCGTAATCGATTCCTGCTTTATCAAGCCCCACAACGATTTTGAGTAATTCATCCTTGAGCTTCACTTTAAGGCAACCCTCCCGTTAACCAGGTAAACCTATTTCTGGTTCCCGTAACTTGTACCTCAACCGATAGCAAATGCAAACCCGGGCAAGCAGACTATGCGATAGCATTTCCGAATGACTAGCCTGGTTTTTCATACCACTGCCATACGCCATTTTCACTAAAAATTCGATAGGCGACAAAATCGAAAATATCCATGTTTTTACAGGGGTGAAATGCCCCGGGACTCGTTTGGGGGTGAGTACTGCGATTTAGAGCCTTTTGCCCAAAACAGAGCCTTTTGGGCGCGTTATGGTCATCGAGCGCGTCCCGCGGTGTGGCTGCGCGGAAAGTTTGCTAACTCGCGATCCCCTTGATTTTATTGGTTAGAAATGCAAAGACCCGCTGGGGTTATCCAGCGGGTCTGATTGCCATTGGTCATCTTGCGGTGGCCTGGGTGATGGAGGCGGCGTCCTAGACTCGCAACCTTGCTATGTTTTGGCGAAAGATTTTGCACGGCAATAATGCAGCGTGAGCCCTATCAGACCAGTCGGTATATCGCATGTTTCGCAGGGGCAATCGCTCTGCCCAGTGGTTCGATTCTACTTTCAACGCACTACGATCCACTCTCTAGCCGCCCAACGGCTCGCTGAGTGCTCGAACGCATTTTTCCAGAATGTCCGGCATCGCCGGAGAGCCAAAAATCTTCGCTCCCCGATCGCAACCCTCTTCGTAACAATACCATCATTGCCTAGACAACGTAAAGCGTTCATGGGTAATTATTTACGGCCTTCGAGACCCGTTCGGTCCAGTTTTGGAAATGCTGCGTCGAGCTCGTGAGTTGATGGGGGGAACGCCACTAGGATCCCTGCTGACGGCAAAAACCATTTTTCTTGGCCAGAAGCTTCCGAAGTGGTATAATCGAGACATGAGCCTACAAATCACTATTCCGCCACAACTTGAACAGGTAATTGCAAAGCGAGCGGCGGAACTCGGCGTTGACGTGCAAACCTACGTCGTCGATACCTTGTCAGAATCGCTCTCAGAATCGCTCCTTGCCTCTGTTTTGTCCTCTGAGTTCATTGCACAGCTTGATCGCATCTCTGAACTCCACATCAGTGCGCCGGCGAGCTTCGATGACTCAAGAGAGTCCATTTACTTGGGTTGCGGAGAGTAATGCTAGTCCTCCTCGATACGAATATCCTGCTGCGTCTCGCGGTGCCTGTCCATCCCATGCACTTGGTAGCAAGACACGCGGTAATCAAGCTCCAAGCCAATGGCGATCGGTTGGTGCTTGTTCCTCAAAACATTTACGAGTATTGGGTGGTTGCGACTCGACCCATCCCCAATAATGGCCTGGGGTTTTCCCCTAAACATACTGAATCTACGGTCAATGCCTTTTTAGAAACGTTCTCTCTTCTGCGAGATGAACGAGGGGTTTTCCCCGTATGGCAAGACCTCGTCCGAAGTATGGCAATAACCGGCAAGCTGGCTCACGATTGCCGCATAGTAGCGGCTATGGTTCGACACAACGTGGACCGTATTTTGACCTTTAATATGTCCGACTTTTCCCGCTTCGTTGCGATTTCACCGATCGACCCAAGCAGGGTTTAGCCTTAGCAGTGCAAGACCGTGAATGATCTAAGATCCCCCTTGGCGATCGGTGGGCAATCTTCAATGGCAGTGACTAACGCTAGCCCGGAGACTTCGAGCTCTGGGAGATTTAGCGGTAGCAGGCGGCCTGCACACAAGCCGCTTGCCAATATCGACGAGCGGGGACGAATGATCTCGGCGTCTACGATGCCTGTGTGCTGTATCCGGCGGCACTTCGCGATTTTCTCATGCATCTGGCGATCACGAATCTGTTTCGAGCTCGATGGACCGATAGGATTCACGAGGAGTGGATTCGTAATGTCTTGAGAGATCGCCCTGACCTCACGGCACGCCAACTTGCACGAACCAGACAACTCATGGATGAAAACGTCCTTGACTGTTTGGTAACTGGGTATGAATCGCTAATCCCCACCTTAAGTTTACCAGACCCGAACGATCGGCACGTTCTGGCCGCTGCGATTCGATGCGGTGCAAATTTCATAGTCACTTTCAATACAAAAGATTTTCCGAAGAAAAGTCTCGAACCCTTTGGTATTGAAGCATTCCATCCTGACGAATTCGTGTTGTCCCAAGTGTGTCGTGCTCCAAGTGTCGTTTGCTCAGCCGCTAAGCGACAAAGAGTTAGTCTTCGCAATCCACCAAAGAATGTTGACGAGTATCTGAATTGCTTGTCGCAGCAGGGACTGCCTCTTGCTTCGGATGCGCTACCGAAATATAGGAACTTGATTTAGACGTCTGATTCCGGTTCGAACGGGGTCGCTCCAAACGGAGTCCAACAGAGCCATGCGAAACGATCTTCGGTTACTTGATCAATCGCTGTGACCTTCTCGATTTCATCGTAGAACCGGTCAATCCCATCTGCCACAGCTTCGGAAACCGTTGAACCAATACCGCATGTATATTCGATTCCGTCGCTACTCTTTACAAATACGTTTGGGGTCGCTTGGAAGCTTCCGCTTTCGTTTTCTACAACACGAAGTGTAAATTTCGCGAAAGGCAAATCTCCGGTCCAAACATCATACCAGCCGACAACTTTTTCAATCTTTACTTGCCGACGACGCGTCTTAATCCATCCCGATTCAAGCATTAACGAGCCCCAAATGAGATTACTTTTTCTAAAATCGTGTCAACATCTACATATCGATCAACTCAATGCACACGAAATCTACGAACACCCTGGGTGAATCCCTCTACAAGTTCACCTCGTCCTCGCCGTGACTCCATCGCTTGAATAGCCTTACGCATATAGTCGCTTAAATCGGTTGCTTTAACCTCTGCGGCGTGTTCTTTAAAATGGTACAACACATTTTTTGTAACATCATCGAAACTTCCAGCTCCCCATCGCGCAAGAAGTTCAGGGTCGCAAACATTATGCACCACCACGTCCAACTCGCCGACTTGGTAGACGAGTTCGCCGTGGACTTCGATATTGTAGATCGGTTGGGTGACAAGACTAGGCCGGAGGCTTTAGGCGAGAGGCTAGAGGGAAAACCCAATCCGAGAGATTCAGTATCGCAGCATAGCCCCTCGCCTTGGGCTAGCTCTGCAAGCGGCACCCATTCCTGGCGATCAACTGACCACACAGGGTGGATGGTAGTCCCAGTGATGGTTTCGACAGTGCCGTCGGCACCGAGCACATCCACGCTGGCTACAACGTGGACTTCACGAGTGACAAAACGTGCGGTGACTACGGAGCCTTCGCCGTCTGCGATCGATGGGCAGTCGTCGATGGCAGTGACTAACGCTAGCCCGGAAACTTCGAGTTCAGGGAGATTCAGCGGTAACATGCGCCCTGCGCAGATGCCGTTACGTAGAATCCAGGAGCGTGGACGAATGATTTCAGCGTCGACAATGCCGCCATCGCTGCGTTCGACGGTAATCGACAGTTTGGCCCACGATGCTTGATCAGGCTCAGGTTGCGGGGCAACCTCGAAGCGGTTGGCGTTCTTGGTCGGAACGCGCGCTCCAATCGGCACCGATTCGATGGGGACTTGAAGCTGCGAGCGGGTCGCCACCGATGCGTAACGCTCGGGTGCAAGCCATGGTGTTTCCTGGGATGGCTCTCATGTGCTCGAACACGCAAGTGATTGTTCTTCCCGATAACCGCTGTTTGGTGTAGAATGCGGATAGAATCCTGACCTTCACTTCATCGAGGATGCCCGTGGTAACCACAGTCGATGCACCACTGCAATGGGTCGAAACCGTTGCTACACTCAAACTGCCAGACCAAGCTGACCGGCACCTACAGTATTTGATGGATCGTAATAACGAGGGAAAACTAACCGATCAAGAGCGAGCGGATTTGGCCGCGTTGGCAGAGTTGAGTGAACGTCTCTCACTTGTGCGGGCAGAGGCTCTTCATCTATTGGGTCGTAAACCCTAGAGAGAACTCATTTTGGCAGATGAGTCTCGCGAGTTTGTTACGCTGAGGGCTGGTGGGCGATGTGAATACTGCCAGATGCATCAGTCTCTTCAAGGTGCCACCTTTCACCTCGAGCATATCATTCCGCGTATTCTGGGCGGATCGAGCGAACTGGGCAACCTAGCATTAGCATGTCCCAGTTGCAATTTGCATAAGGCTGACCGGACTTCGGGGTCGAATCCTTCAAACAGTGAAGTGATTCCATTTTTTAATCCACGACTGGATGATTGGGATACCCACTTTGATTGGGATGACGTTACGTTGATCGCAAAAACTGAAATCGGTCGAGTAACCATCCAGGCCTTAGTTCTCAATCATGAGCGTCGCATCAGGATTCGGCGAGCTGAGCAACTCTTCGGTCTATTCCCGCCAGATCGTACCAGCGAATAAGCCAGCACTCTACGCCTTGTTCTGTCATCAGGCTTTTCGGTCGAACTGTTACCCATGATCGCTTCCAAACGCAAACAGAACTGCTACGACCATCGCCTCAGAGACGCAGTGTTTCACCTAGGTCAGGCAACAAC
>CAIJIZ010000514.1 GCA_903820735.1 uncultured Pirellula sp. | reverse complement strand
TGGCTTGGGTATTTAGCCAGATTGTTTGTTAGCCAGTGTGTTTGTCAGCTGACGTGTTTGTCAGCTAACGTGTTTGCAGTTAGGGATTTTCACCCCGGGTTGTTTCCAGCGGGTAAGCTTGGATCGTCGCAAACCGATGGCGTTCTTTTCGTATTTCCCAAAGTCGCCGATACCCTCGGCTTACCAGGGAGGTTCGAAGTTCGACGTAGCGAGGGTCGAGGTCTGCGATGCGAAACCCTTCGGGGGCTTGAACATCCCTTGAGAATCGTTCGTCATCGATGAATTGCGAGAGGGTGGGATTGCAAGCCAAGTGGCACTCAGGGCTTAGGTGAAGCAGTTCGGCATCGATCTCGCCGATGATGAACCGCAAGTACAGCTCGCTGTCGATCATTTGATCGACTTCTTTTCCGCAAACTCTGCAAAGATACCCTTGGTCGCATTTAGCCATGAGGTTTACAGACCTAGGACGTCGGCCATCGAGTAGAGCTTCGGTGGCTTGCCCACGAGGAACTTTGCTGCTGCGATCGCGCCGGTGGCATAGCTGTCGCGGCTTGAAGCTGCAACTCGGATTTCGATCAGTTCTCCCATCATTCCGAAGACGATCGTGTGTTGTCCTACGTCATCTCCGACGCGTACGGCGTGGTACCCGATTTCGTCGTGAGGACGTTTCCCAACCATTCCCTCTCGTCCGTGGACGTGGCGAGAGATCCCCATTTCCTTAGCGATGATTTGTCCGAGTTTGACCGCTGTGCCGCTTGGGCTGTCTTCTTTGTAGCGATGATGCCGTTCGATGATTTCAACGTCTGCGCCTCCAGGTACGTCGCGCAAAGCTCTGGCGGCTTGCTCGACGAGTTTCATCCCGATGTTTACCGCAGCGCTGGTGTTGGGAGCCAAACAGACGGGGATCTGCTTGGCAGCTTCGGAGATTGTTTCGATTTGCTCAGGGCCGAGTCCAGTCGTGGCGATGACGATCGGTTTTTTGTGCTCTACGCAAGTGCGAAGGGCTTCGATGCATCCTTCTGGACTTGAAAAATCGATCACCGCGTCGAACTTGGATGGCCAACGGTGGTCGATCGCTAGGTTGATCGGATTCGATCCCGCAAAGGAGCCGGCATCTTGCCCGAGCGCCGAGGAGTTCGGGCGGACCAATGCACCGACGATGCGGACTTGCGGGTCAGCGCTTCCCAATGCGATGAGTCGTTTGCCGTTGCGGCCTGAGGCACCGTGAATGACGAGATCAAGGGGAGCGTTCATGCTTGGAATCCGATCGAACGATTGAAAGTGTGATACAGCGTGGGCTGTTATCTAATCCGAAGCGAGTAAGTCTCGCAAGGCCTGAAGGACATCCGCGTCGTGTCCGTCGACGCTGACCTTTTTCCACACTTTGACAATCTTGCCTTGAGCGTCGATCAAGTAGGTGCTGCGTTGGACACCCATCGACTTCTTGCCATACATGTTCTTTTCCCGCCAGGCTCCGAACTTTTCCGCGATCTCGTGGGATTCGTCGGCAAGCAGCGGGAAATTCAAAGTGTACTTATCTCGGAATTTCGCATGCGAGGCGCTTGAGTCGGGGCTGACGCCGATGACTACGGCTCCGAGTTTTTTAAGCTCGTCGGAAGCATCGCGAAACGCGCAAGCTTCTTTCGTACAGCCGGGAGTGTCATCTTTGGGGTAGAAATACAGCACCACTGGCGATCCTTTCCAGTCGGAGAGTTTGACTTTCTTGCCATCGGCATCGGCGGTGGAGAACGCCGGGGCTTTGGTTCCTACCTCTAACCAGTCTGACATAATTGAGATCCTTCTGTACAGCAACGAAAATTGAGTAAGTAGTAAACGTTATGTGAAAACGTTATGTGAAAACGTAATGAGTAATTTGTGATTTGAGATTCAAGGGTTGGCGTCCGGCGCGCGGGGGGGCGCAGATAGGATCTCCTGAGAGATTCTCCGCCGAGAGATAATAGGTGCTTGGGAAGCGTTCCGAGAGGGGGCCTGAGGGGATGTTTGGAGCAAATGGCGTTGGCAGTGTTCAATCCCACTTTTTAATGCGTTTCGCGGCAGTTTCTTTCTTTAGGGTAACTTAAAGGGGGTATTCACCCCCAAAATTTAACCAATTCTTTGACTAGACACCTAGATTTTGGTTGCGGGATGGTTTTTCGAATCGCTAAACTCTCGGAGGACTAATCTTTCTTTTCCTTTCTTTCCTATTCAGGGAGTTCGCCAATGTCTTTATTCATTGCGTCGATTCCGAACTTTGACAGCTTGAATTCACGCCAAGTCAGCTCGCGTCGCGATCGCACAGGGTTCACTTTAGTGGAGTTGTTGGTTGTTATTGCCATCATCGGGGTCTTGGTTGGTTTGTTGTTGCCGGCGGTTCAGGCGGCCAGAGAAGCTGCACGGCGGATGGATTGCCAGAACCGAATGCGTCAGATCGTGTTAGCTGGCCACAACTATGAGTCGGCTTACAAGCGTTTCCCTGGGTATGCCGGTGAGTTCGCTCCTTTGGCGGTTGATATGGGTAATACTACGGCTCGCTTGGACATGCGCGGTGTTCCATGGATGGTACAAATCATGCCATTTATGGAGCAGAATCAGTTGTTTACCAATTTGGTCCGCATTCAAGATACGATTCCTGGTGCGACCCCTCTTAGCCCAGCGGATTATCCAAGCATTGAATCGGTTGTCTCGTCTTACTATTGTCCAAGTCGTCGAGATGCGAAGTCGTATCCGCTGGTAGCTCCTTTTAGCGATAAGTTTGGTCCTTATGGTGCTCGTACGGACTACGCGATGAGTGGAGGAGCGGCGTTGAGTACCGATATCCACAACGCAACGATTCACATGGAGCATCCAGGGGTCTGGGCTGTGGGTCACAAGACCGCGATGAAGGAGGTTCTCGATGGGACGAGCAATACGTTGTATCTTGGCGAGAAAGCGATGAGCTCGATTCGCTACAAGACGGGAACCGATTACGGGGATCGCACTCCAATCGCAGGCTTCCCAGAGTATTACGGTGCTTCGAACTCCTACGTTCGCTATGTCGCTCGCGGAACTGAATCGGACAAAGCCGATAGCTGCTTGGCTTGTCACGATTTCGGTAGCACGCACATACCTGGCTGGAATGCGGTGATGGCCGACGGATCAGTTCGAACGGTTCCTTATACGGCCGATATGCGAGTTCTAAAATCGATCGCATCGGTTGCAGGTGCGGAGATCGAGCGACTCGAAGAGTAGCACTTCCTGAGGGAGGTGAGATAGCCGAGGGCCATGGAATGGTAACCCGAAGTGTCAACGAGGCAGCAGCGGAGTGACGGTTGAATACACTAGCAACAATTGCCGAGGACTGTCGGTTTATTGAGCGTGGTTCTTACGCAGTATGTGCTGATGAGCGATGAGCCGTGTAGAGCAATTCCTCCCTGACGGTTCGGGTTACCATTGCGCTTGGAGATGGCCTGCGGCCATGGAATGGTAACCCGACGTGTAAACGAGGCAGCAGCGGAGTGACGGTTGAATACACTAGCAACAGTTGCCGAGGACTGTCGGTTTATTGAGCGTGGATCTTACGCAGTACGTGCTGATGAGCGATGAAGCGTGTAGAGCAATTCCTCCCTGACGGGCTTGTTGATTTAATAAATTTTTCGAGCCGGATTGCAAGTTTTCCCCCAGACCCCCGCGCAGCGGAGGACACAGAAATTTTAGCGAGGCGTTTTGGGTTTGGAGGAACGGTTGACGGGGAAGAGCTACGATGCTAGTGGTCCAAGAGGGGGGCCGGTACCTCCCTGCAGGATGCCCATGAGTTGCTTCAAGTTGAATGATGCTACGAGCCATGACCACTCGCATTCAACTCGCTTCAATCCTCGAGTAAGGAACTGTCGAGCACCGAAGTGTTGCTTGATTACAGCAAAGGGTCTCTCACCAGAATGACGCCTACGGGAGTACTT
>CAIJIZ010000513.1 GCA_903820735.1 uncultured Pirellula sp. | reverse complement strand
TGAGCGTTCTTGGGCGTCGTGTACAACGACGAACTTTGGTTCGTAGACTATACGAAACCCGGCTTTCCAGATTCGCAAGCAGTAATCGACATCTTCTGGGGCATAGAAGATCGCTTCGTCGAGCAAGCCGACAGCATCGAAGGCTTCGCGGGTCAGGAGCCAGCAAGCGGAGATCGCGTAATCGACATCTGTCGAATCGACTTGGACTTGTGTTTTTTCGATTTGTCGCAAACGAACTACACGTTCGATTTTTCTTGAGACGGTGGGGAATTGGTCGGTTGAGAGTTGAGGGCGTCCGTCGGGGAAAATCAGTTTAGGAGCGACGAGACCGACTTTAGGATGTTGATCGAGGTAGTCGATCAGTCCGCGGAGGGCTTCCGGTGAAACATAAGCGTCGGAATCGAGGATGAGGATTTTCTTACCGGTGCTTTGGCGCAGTGCGATGTTTCTAGAAGCGGTAGTACCGTAATTTTTTTCGAGGCGATGGAGTTTGATCTCGGGTAGGTTTTGGGAATCGGGCAGGTTCGGGGAAGCAGTTTGTTTCGCTGAGATCTCCGAGATGATTTCCAGGGAGCGATCCGTCGAGCCGTTATCAACGATCAGGATTTCGGCTTTGAGCTGGTTAACCGCGATCGCATCGACGAGTGACTCCAGGCACTTGCGAATGCTTCGCGAGGAATTGAACGAGAGGATAACGCAAGAAAGGTCCACGGTAGCACTACTTTTCAAACAGGTACACGTTTCATACAGGTACACGTTTCATACAGGTACACCAACTCAGAGAGGCTTTTGGCTGGGATCGAGTTTATCTACAGGAAGTTTTGAAGGGAAGGTATTGGCGGCAAGAATTCCGCAAGCGGATCATGATTGTGGTGGAGTTTTTCCATTTGTCTTGCCCATTACTTGAGTTAGCTATTGGGAGCTAAGGCTGGTGTAGGCAAGTCCCCTTTGGGGGGCTTTTTATTTCGTTTCTCTAGCGAATCGCGATATCGCAGGCCCGGTAGTTCGACCAGTTGATGGAGGGCTTCGGCGATCACCATGGTTAATAGGTAAACCAAAATTACGTAGAGCCAGTAATTAGAAATCCCGAGTCGGCGTATTACGGCGATGGCTTCGACGTGTACGAGATACATAGCGTAGGAGCGGATAGCGATGAACCGGGTAAGTGAGCTGGTGGCTGTGTTACGAAAAAATGAATTGGCTTCGCATAGCGATACAAGGATGGCTGAGACGTAGACCCAGTAGTAAGGTGGGATATTTGAATTACCGGTGTAACGTTTGTAGATAGCGATGCAGACGACCGCTAGTGCTAGTGGAACATGCAATGGGAGGGTTCGCATCCAATTTTTCCAGATAGCAGGGTAGTTGAGCATCATGTGTGCAAGGAGAACACCTGAGGCGCAAGCATCGAGACGAACATGAGTGTCATGGATACTGCCATACCAACCGTAGGCCCTAAAAAGGCAAGGGAAAACGATCAGAGTAAGGAGCAGAGCGGTGATGAGGTTTTTGCGATTGCCGACGAAAAACAATGAAGCGGCGATGATGATATAGAAATGTTCTTCGACGCACAGCGACCAGCTGACCGAATAGAACGGGATAGGGTCGTACCAGTAATTTTGGATGAAGATTGCGAATACGCTGTCTGACCATTGCCATGAACCGTTGAGGACTCGCTGCAGGAGCGATAGGGCAAGGATCGCGAAGTATGCAGGCAGGGTTCGCCACCAACGGCGTCTCCAGAATTTCATCGTATCGAGGGTGCCGGTCCTATGGATTTCCTTGATGATCACTCCGCCGAGAAGCCAACCGCTCAGAACGAAAAACAGATCGACTCCGTGTCCTCCCAGGCCGATGGTGTTATACCAAGTTGCTTCCGGGATCCCAGCTTTTCCCCAGAATGCAGTATTGGTATGGGTGGCGATGACAACCAAAACAGCGAGTGCTCGAAGAGAATCGAGCCATGCGTTTCGTTGCTGAGTCATTTCAGTCTTTCATTAACAAATGGTCACCAGGGGAGAGTTCAGCGGCCCGCCGATTCCACCCAGTTATTTCAGTTCTGCGTTTTACGATTGCGTTTCGCAATGGCGTATTGCGATTTAGACTTGCGGTTTAGGTTATTGCGATTGGCAAGTAGAGGCACCCCTTCCGTAAGGATGAGGCGAGGGTTCAAAAGAGGCACAGCCCGTAAATTACTCGCTTACCACCCCTCCGGCAGGTAAGATTACACGAAGAGTTCTGTCCTATAAAGAAGGCTCTTATGGAATTATTGAGTCAGAGAGCCTTTGGGACTTGTCCTCGTCGAGCTCGTTCGCGTAAGTCAGGAGAGCTAGAAATGAGTCGGACTTGGAGCTTTCCCAGGGGTGGTTATGAAGTTGCCTAATACTATGGGGTTTGTTTTGTACGGGTGGCTTCGTTGGTGCTTCCGCCCATTTCGAATCGAAGGTTTTTTGCTGGGCCATCGGGTGTCGTTTCAAATTCGATTAGGCCGGCGGTGAAACGCAATCCGAATTCGGTGGGGCTGTGTGGGATCATTTCCATCATGGGGCCACCTTGGGTAAAGAAGAGTTTCCCGTCCTTGCGGATGACTTCGTAGCGTCCTCCCCCTTTTCGATCGTAGGTACCTAGGAGGTTCGCGATTTGTTTATCGTTCGGTTCGATGCGGATCGGATCGTAGGGTTCGGAGGGTGGAAGGATTTTTTCGGGAGGAAGTTCCCTAACCCAAATGTTTCGAAAGCGGACTGGATTTCCGTGATCTTGGAGTCCGATTGGGAGTTTCTCACCGCGATTGGAGTAGGGGTGGTGTTGCATCCAAGAGGTCGGTCCAAGTGGCCGGACGTTGTCTTGTATTAGTACTCCGTTGTGCAGCACAGTGATTCTTGCGGGTTGAGCGAATTCGCCGTCGGGTTGGTAAATCGCGGCTCGGTAGATAACGTCGTAGGACTGCCATTGTCCCGGTTTTCTGCTGACGTTTACCAAGGGTGGATATTGGCCATAAATCGAACCGGCTTGACCATCGGCATAGGTTGGATTCTCGAAGGAATCGAGGATTTGAACTTCGAATTGGCTTTGCAGAAAAACGCCGCTGTTGCCTCGGCCTTGACTCTTCCCTTGAACTTTCAGAGGAGAGGCCCATTCGAGATGCAGTTGTACATCGCCGAATCCTTGAACGCTGTAAGCGTATCCTCCGGATTCGATCGGTTCCATGGCTCCATCGCGGATGATCCAATTGAGTTTCTTTCCTTCGGGGCCTTGCCACGCATCTAGGGAAGAGCCATCGAAGAGTACGATGGCGTCTGACGGTGGAGTTAAGGGAAGATTGCTTTGGCCCGGTTCCACGACTGCGGGCAATTGCCGCTTCATGTCGTGTTGTTTCCATCCGGTGGCTAGCTGCGAGAATGCGGGTTGTGCGCTGAGCAGGAACGCAAGCGAAGTTAGCTTAAAGCTTGTTAAAAAGAATCGAGTAGCAAGAGTCATTGAGGTCGATTGTGGTGCGGGTTTCATTGCATCAAGTGAAGAGGGGGAGAGTAAGTAGGTTGATTTTACTTTTGTGACGTGCGAGGCATCATAAGAAGTTCGCGTTAGCGGTTGCTCACGATTGTGGTTGATTACGGTTTGAGAGATTTTAGTTGCAGATTGCGGTACTGCACAACGGAGGTTGCTCCGCCGTGGATTTGGACTGCGATGATTCCTTCTTGGGCGATTGCGGGGTCTTCTTCGGTGTAATCGACTGTTTGGATTCCGTTGAGCCAAAGTTCAATGTGTGGGCCTTGGGCGCGAATCCGGTAGTGGTTCCATTCTCCAAGGGGTTTGATGGCTTTCTTGAGAATTGGCTCCTCAGGTTTTGCAAGGATTTTGTTTCGTCGGCTCTCGTCGTAGAGAGCTCCATCGAATCCAGCTCCCAAGTCAGCTTGGTAGCCTGATACTTCGTGATGATCAGGTATGCGTTTTGTTCGGAACTGCACACCTCCGTTGATGAAGCCTTCGGTTCCTTCGAGTTTCCAATCAAGTTCGAGTTCGAAATCGCGAAAGGATTCCTTGGTAGCCAGGAAGTTGTTTTCTTTTTGTCTTTGGGAGAGGGAGCCGGCGGTAAGGGCTTCGTTTTCGATGCGCCAAACGGATTCGATATCACCTTCCCAGCCTTCGAAGGATTTGCCATCGAAGAGTGCTTTGGGGGATTGAGCATTGGCGACCGAGGCGAGGTCGATAAGGCCCAGTGGATCAGCGAGCAGGAGTGAAGGGAGGAATAGGGCATATACAAAAAGAGCCGAGATGGATCTTGATCGTTTCATGATTTTCGCCGGTGGCTAGAGGTGGGGAAAGCAGGGATGGTGAATTTGATGATTGTACGCTACTCGGTGCGCGCAAGCGGAGTTTGAATTTGGTATCTTGGGTGGGATGAACAACGAGCCAACTACAACACAGCCAAGCAATCCCGCGAGCAACGTGCGGTTACGAATCGTATGGATCAGCGTTTTAATGGCATTCGGATTATACTTGACGCGCGTATCGCTTGGGGAGATCGTCAAGACCGAGTCCTTTTTGAAAGACTCAGCTTTTCTGGAGTCTTCGTCGACTCGATTTTCGGTGGAGATCAAAGGAGGGCTGGATCGGCCCGGCGTCGCGGATTGGATTTCGAAGCATGTTGAGGGGACAGCTGACTTAAGCAAGGTGAAGCTACCTTTCACGGTGGCGGATCATTTGACCAAGTTGGAGGCGGAAGGAGTCGTAGCTCAAATCCAGGAGGTGGAAGGAGAGGCATCGATGCGAATCTCCAAGAGTCAGCTTGGAGATATTCTAGGTGCATTCTTTTTCAGCTACGCCTTGTTTCAGGTACCTGCTGGTTGGTTTAGTGACCGGTTAGGGGCTCGCAAGATGCTTGCGATTTATATTTTTTCGTGGTCGTTGCTAACGTTTCTTACCGGCTGGGTATCGAGTTTGTATGGATTGATGTTTGCTCGGTTATTCTTTGGGTTTGCGCAAGCGGGTGCGTATCCGACCAGCAGTGCGGTGGTTCGGCGTTGGTTTCCGGTCGCGAATCGCGGTCGAGCCAGTGCGCTGATATCTTTTGGTGGTCGTCTTGGCGCGACGCTTGCTCCACTGCTGACGATTTGGTTGATACTCAATGGTGGGTGGCGGATGGCATTATGGTGTTATGGTGTTACAGGGATCGCGATTGCACTGAGCTATTATTGGATTGTTCGCGATCGACCCTCCGAGCATCCGGACTGCAACGAGCAGGAGCGAGAATGGATTGGTGGAGGGCAAGCCGAGTCGCAACCGAAGGTCGGAGAAGTTTTTCGGATGCTTGGACTCTACGCGACGAGTCGCAGTCTTTGGTTGAATTCGATCGGACAATTCTGCATCAATATCGGTTGGGCATTTTTGATCACATGGTTGCCGACGTACTTGAAAGAGGTTCAGAAGGTACCGGAGAATCAAGGAGCATTTTTGGTAACGATCGTCCTTGCGATGGGTATGGTTGGTCAGTTGGTGGGCGGTAGGGCGGCGGATTGGTCGGTACGTCGATTTGGGCTTCGGTTCGGAAGAGTCTTGCCGATCACGGTGGCGAATTACATTGCGGGGATCGCTTATTTGGGCTGTTTTCTTTTTGATTCGTTGTGGGTTGTCGTCGTGTGTTGTGCGATCGTCTCGATGATGACGGACGTTGGTAATCCATCGATATGGGCTTTTATGCAGGATGTCGGTGGCAAGAACACCGGTGCGATGTTTGGGTGGGCCAATATGTGGGGAAATTTCGGTGCTTCGGTAAGTTCAAAGATTGTTCCGATGTTGTTGGCTTACGGTGCCAATGCTGGGTCTGGGCAAGGCCTTGTATTTTTAACATGTGCGACTGCTTTTTTTGTTGCAGGAACAGCGGCCCTCGGGATGGACGCGACGAAGCCGCTTCAAACGAGTTCCTAGGAAATACGCTCAAAGGGTTCATCCGGTTTTTTCATGCGATTAGCGACAGTTCTTACACCCGTCACAGACGGAAATTTGCAATTGGCGGCGCAGTGTGGCGTCACTGATTTGGTGCTGCGGTATCCTTATGGAGATCCACACGGACCGCGAGATGCAGCGGCTAAATCAGCAAGTGATTTATGTGAAGTGCTAAGGTTATCGAAGGCGCGGGCTGCGTCTTTTGGCTTGAACGCAACGGTAGTCGAAGGCTACTTGCCGATCGAGAACTTGAAGTTAGGGATCGATGATGGGACACAGATGCGGGCTATGCAGGATTTGATCCGGGCGATGGGTGAAACAGGTATCGAGTTGTTGTGTTACAACTTCATGGCCGGGACAGACTGGGCGAGGACGAAGCTCGATGCGCCGGAGCGAGGTGGCGCAAAGGTTACAGCATTTGATTTGCGGGATGTTGAGCAATCCGTGTTGTTAGGACATCAAGCGAGCGATCCGGTGCATGAACGCAATGCGCGCGAGCAGACCCCTCAGAGGCTTTGGGATCATTTGGATTTCATGCTTGGAGGGTTGTTGCCTATTGCGGAAGCCAGTGGCGTAAAGTTAGCGATGCATCCGGATGATCCTCCATTGGGGAGTTTGCTAGGCAAACCGAGAATCATGCACTGTGCTGAGTCCTTCTTAGAGTTGTTAAGGCGATTTGATAGTCCGAGCAATGGAATTTGTTTTTGCCTAGGGACATTCGTCGCGATGGGGTGTTCGTTGCCAGAGGTAATTCGAGCATTTGGTTCGAAGATACACTACGTCCATTTTCGCGATGTTAGGGGAACTGCTGAATCTTTTGCGGAGACGTTCCATGACAATGGGCCCACGGATATGGCGGAAGTGATGCGACTGCTACGTGAGGTGGGTTTTCAAGGCCCGATGCGACCGGATCATGTACCGCAATTGGTCGGTGAGGATGACGGGGAGCCTGGTTATACCATGCTAGGAAGGCTATTCGCGTACGGTTACATGCGTGGATTGATGCATGCGACGGAAACGATCGTACGCCGTTAAGGTCGATACAGTTTGTTATCTCGATGAGGTTTAGCGATGTTTAGGGGACTAAGGGTTCAAGTGCCGGGCTGGAAGAGATTTCGTAGCGCAGCTTTTCGGAAGGTGCTTGGCAGTTGCAGCTTGGGGCTTCTCGCAGTAGGCACCGCGTTGGTTTGCGAAGGACAGGAAGTCACTAAGAAACAAGTGACGAATGAGATTCGCGCCGAAGATCTTGATTTGCGGCTTAGTGAAGTGCAAGTGATCGGGACGCACAATTCTTATCATTTAGCTCCCTTACCGGAGGTGATGCGAATCATCAGTTTAACAGGGAAGGGGGTGGCTGATGCGATCGACTATACGCATCTACCGTTGGATCGGCAGTATACCGAGCAAGGGATACGGCAGATCGAACTTGATCTATACGCAGATCCGCAAGGAGGGCTTTATAGCAAACCGATAGGTAAGCAAGCCTTGGGGGCAGGAGTGCGAGACGATCGTATGTTATTTGACTTTGACGAAGTGATGCAAAGGCCGGGGACGAAGATCATTCATGCGCCGGGATTTGATTTTGCGACACATGTGCCGACGTTGCGCATGGCGTTGGAACAAACGGTGGCTTGGTCGAAATCCAACCCGAATCATTTTCCGATATTCGTACTATTGGAACTCAAGGAGAGCGTGACAGGTCCAGCGGGGGTAAAAGCGATTCCTTTTGACAACAAGTTGCTCGATGAGCTCGATTCTGAAATTCGCGAGACTGTTCCGAGGGGCATGTTAATGACACCGGATGTTGTTAGGGCAGGGGAGGGGACGTTAAGAGAGGCGATCGAGAAGCGTGGATGGCCTTCGTTAAAGGCTTGCATGGGCAAGATCATTTTCGCGTTGGACAATACCAATGCATTGGTGCAGCGATACTTGGAAGGCCATGAGAGTTTGCAAGATCGCGTGATGTTTGTTTCGGTTGGTCCGGAGCATCCTTCGGCGGCTTGGATGAAGCTAAATAATCCATTTAGTGATTTCGAGAGGATCCAGGAGTACGTGCGTCGTGGATTTTTGGTCAGGACACGTGCCGATGGTGATACGAAGCAAGCCAGGAAGAATGACACGGCGCAGCGCGATAGAGCGATGGAGAGTGGCGCTCAGTTCATCAGCACCGATTATCCGGTACCTGACGAGCGTTGGAGCGAGTACAGCGTTCGATGGCCTGACAAGCAAGTATATCGAAGGAATCCGGTTACATCTCGATAACAACCTTACCGAAGTGTTGTGCCGATTCGAGGTGTTCGAATGCTTTAGGCGTGTCTTCGAATCGAAAAATCGAATCGATTTGAGGTTCTATCGGGTGTTGGTTGATGAATTGCACGAGGTTCGTAAAATCTGCGCGAGAGCCGACGTAGATTCCGTGGATGTGCGCGTTGCGGGCCAGGAGAGGGAAGAGGCTTGTTTCAGGTGCCCCGAAACCGGTCAGGACCCCGATGAGTGCGAGATGTCCTTCTGGGGCGAGCGATAGCAAGGATTGCTCGAGGGTGCCGGGTCCACCGACTTCGACAACGTGATTGACTCCGCGTCGTTGAGTCCAGTCCCAGATGAGTTTCGACCAAGCTGGGTTTTGTTTGTAGTCGACGCAGAAGTCAGCACCCAGTTCAGCGGCTTTGGCGAGCTTTGCTGCGGAACTCGAGGTAACGGCTACTTTTGCGCCGAGGGCTTTGGCTAGTTGGAGAGCAAAGATAGAGACGCCACCGGTCCCTAGGACGAGGACGGACTGGCCAGATTGCAATTCCCCTTTGCGTACAAGAGCAGTCCAAGCGGTAACTGCTGCACAGGGGAGAGTAGAGGCTTGAGTGAAACTCCAGGAGTTTGGTATTCCCACGAGTGCGTCTTCGTGGAAAACCGCGTAATCTCGGAGCATTCCGTCTAGATTTCCCCCGAGGTCGTGTTGGTGATAGGACATGGAAAAAGGGCCGGAGGACCAGGTTGGGAAGAAGCATGCAGCGACGCGATCGGCG
>CAIJIZ010000512.1 GCA_903820735.1 uncultured Pirellula sp. | reverse complement strand
GCTTCCGCCGAATTCGCCAGATAATCCTCCGTTTATCGATGTTGATGGCGATGGGTTTGCGACGCCGCTTGACGCTCTGATCGTGGTGAACTCCATCAACCAAGGACCAGCAGCCGCAGAAGGGGAAGGCACCTCCGCTGATTCCGATGCGATCGACCTAGCATTCTCCATCGCCGATGAGAATGCATCCGACTGGTACCTCAACGATAGCGAACGTGAAAGCGATCCGAGCAAACGAGCTGCGAATCGACTTCGAGGTTCACGGCGATAGGGAACCATCCCCTATCGCATACAAGGACTCCCATCGGAACTGCGATCGGAACAGCCACCGGATTTGGATCACTTGCGATCCGCTTCCAATGAAAGGCTTGCTATACTAAAAGACAGGGGAACGAGTGATTTCGATCGCTAGTTCCCCTGTTTTCGTTTTGGATACGCCTAGCCGGTGGGAGGGAATCGTGAGTAATTCTGAACAAAACAGGTCAAATGCATCGAGCGGAAAGAACGATCCGCAGTGGCCATTCGGAAAACGATTCGGGGCAGCCCAAGCCCGATTCTTGATGCCAATCCAACGGAAAGAGATTCGCGGACTGCGCAATCGCTGGGAACGGCTAGCCGCTTCTTACGCAGTAGACTCCCAAGCTTTGACTGAACAGCTTACTGCTTTTCAAGACGAATACCGTCGTCAGGCTGCTAGTCAAACTCAAACACACAAAGAGCAATTGAACCGGCTGATCACCGATTGGGATGATGCTCTTGACCAAACCTTACAACGCAGTGAATTATCCACGTTGGAGAAAATCCAATGGGAACGCTCAACGCTCAAAGTCCTGAAAACGAAAAGAAAAGATACCGAAACGAAACAGCGCACCGACTACGAGAACCTTCGCAAGAAACTAGAAGCCGAGTTTCAGAACAAAAGAGCGCAAGTAAAACTCACTCGCGATCAAGCGATTTCAAAGCTTGAAACAGAAGCAAGCAACTTGGATGAATCTCTCGGCGAGACAAGAGATTGGGTCTCGTTGAAAACCGCGAATACCACGTTGAGCCAGAAAGAATACTCGGGGAGCGAACCTCCGAGAGCGTGGGATCACATCAACAGTTTGGCCGCGTTAGCCAAGGAATACGAGGTTCACCGCAAGTCGCTATCAGATAAACAGGATGCCTTGCAGTCCAATTCGTTGGCTCGCATCGTCAGCCCCGCTATTCTGCTGATCATGGGAATTGCGTTCGCCGCCATCGGCTATGCGATTGCGAATGCGATGGCGTATCCGCCACTGATTTCAATAGTAGCAGGATTGCTTGCTGCAGTCCTCGTGCCGGCAATTGTGTATCTAAGCACTCTGCCCTTGATCGCCAAGTCCCTTCGCGATGCGTTTGATGCGGTGCTGGGCGAAGAGCAATCGCTTCGGGGCCTTCTGCAACGCGGTAAGCAAATCGCCGAAGGAACTTATCGCAACGAAATCACCCAAGTTGAGAACTTGTATAGACAACAACAGGAGCAAGCAGAGCAAACACATCAGCAACTTCTTCGACAAATGGAGGAAGATTACCGAGCAAATAAAGCTTCCACGCTGGAATCGACCGTTCGCGACAAAGCAAGGTTTTGTAGTGAACGGATTGAATCCTTCGATAAATACAACCGCCGCTATCCAGAGGAACTAGAAAAACTAACCAGTTCTCAGAAACAAGAAATCGATGGGTTGCGAGCACACGGGCAGGAACAAATCGCCACCCTGAACGCTCGTTTCCGGGACTCGCAGAAACGCTTGACCAAACGCTGGAAGTACGGCGTTGCATTCGTTCACGATCACATGCAGCAATCCTCGGTAGAGAGAGACAACAGGTATCCTGATTGGTACTCTTCGATCTTCGAAAATGAAGAATGGTCCCGGCAAGATTCCTCATTAACTCTCCCCCTGGGTGACTTCACCCTTTCCTTCAATCCTTCAGAAGACCATCCCGCCAAGGCGCGGGCTTCGGATTGGGAACAACTGAACAATCTTGCAGCGAGAGCATCCCAAGGAGATCCACTTCCCTTCTTCTATGACTTACTAGGAAACGGGGGGCTCATTCTGCAATCCGATGATGCGAAGTCGAGGGAGACGTCGCAATTAGCTATGCGCAATCTCTTACTGCGAGCAGTTACTTCGATCCCCGCAGGAATGCTAAACGTGACCGTCATCGACCCTGAGGGACTCGGAAAGCAATTCAGCTGGCTAATGCATCTGGCAGATATCGCTCCGGAGCTAGTCAACCATCGCGTCTGGACCCAACCCATTCACATCGCCGATCAACTCGCACTGACCGCAAGACATATCGAAGATGTCATCCAGCAAAGCTTGAGAAATCAATATCGAAATCTTTACGAGTACAATCAGCAAGCAGGCCCGATGGCGATTCCATACCGATTGATCGTTTGGTCTGGTTTCCCATTCGGTTTGGATGACTCCTCGTGGCAATCCCTTTGCTCGATCCTCTCCTCCGGGAGTCGGTGCGGTGTGGGTGTCCTGCTCGATTGGTCAACAAATGTCCAATGGCCGACCTTCGCCGATCGACAAAAACTTCTCGAATTTGCACTTCACGGAATCGTCAAAGCTCCGACTGAATCGTCGGTTGCATTCCCTAAATCGGGGGCTCCGAGCGCAAATGAAAATACAAGCCGAAGCTCCGGCGAGGCAACTCGCCCCGAAATGATGATTTCCATCCCGGAATTTCAAGGAGTTCCGATCCGATTGGCGATGCCTCCAGATGAAGGTACCGTTGCAAGGATCATGCAAAAACATCTGATAGCTGCAACCAATATCGGTAAACGTATCGTCCCTTTCGATTCGCTAAAGGGCGATTCGCCGAAGGGAGATTCGATAAAGGGCGATTCGACAAAGGGAGGTTCGCTAAAAAAAGGTGCAGAGCTAGCGCAGCGAAAACAGTCCGCCGATGGACTGGAAATCCCGATTGGGATCTCGGATGCCGGAAGAGTGCAATATCTTACGCTCGGAGAGGGTACATCGCAGCATGTGTTGATTGCGGGGAAAACCGGGTCTGGTAAGTCCTCGTTGCTTCACACACTGATCAGCTCCTCTGCGATGGAGTACGCACCCGATCAATTGCGACTTGTGCTCCTGGACTTTAAGAAAGGGGTTGAGTTCCAAGTCTATTCCGAGCTTCAACTCTCACACACCGACATCATCGGTATCGAGAGCAGACGCGAATTCGGGCTTAGCACTCTAGAGTATCTCGACAAAGTCCTCAGCGCACGCGGCGAAGCATTCCGCAACTGGGGTGTCCAAGATTTACCCAGCCTAAAACGCAAGCACCCTGACGTTAAACTCCCTCGAATTCTTATTGTGATCGATGAGTTCCAAGAGCTTTTCGTAGAAGACGACAAACTATCGCAACAAGCCGCCATGCTGATGGACCGAATCGTTCGACAAGGTCGCTCCTTTGGTATGCACCTTGTCCTTGCATCGCAAACACTTGGGGGGGCCTATTCCTTACCGAGAACCACGCTGGCTCAAATGGCAGTACGGATCGCTTTGCAATGTGACAGTGCTGATGCAATGCTAATCCTCGGCGAAGACAACACCGCCGCTGAACGGTTGCGATACTCCGGACAAGGCATCTACAACGCAGGGGGTGGTCGGCTCGAAGCGAACGAGAACTTCCAAGTCGCCTACTTGCCGAAAACCGAACAAGTCGAACGGCTTCGCGAATTGCCTTCCCAACCAATCCCTCATTCACCACTAACGAATTCGATCGGACGACGAATCGTCTTCGAAGGACATAAACTTGCCGTTTGGGAGCCGGAGACAATCGGCAATCTCCTGAAACCAGCCCAATCCTCGGACAGATCCACTCGTGGCGACAACCAACCGGTCGAACTTACCAATACCGCTTGGGTACTCGGCGATAGCGTCTCGATCGAACCACCCGTCCTACGCTTGCTCTCGCGCTCACCTGGTCGCAATGCTCTTATCGTTGCAAATCAAGACGACCTTGTGGCGTCAGTCATCGGTAGTTGGCTGGCCACAGAGAGGAGCCGTCCCGGTAGTTCAACGGCGTTCTGGATTCTTGACGGAAGTCGTTCCGAAGACTCAGCAATTCAGCAAATTCTTAAAGTTGCCAGGTCGGGATCGAGGTCCGATACGGATTGCAAAATCTCAACGCTGCGCGATGTAGAATCCACGATGGAGTCGCTTTACTCTGAACTCAGTGAAAGACTCAAACAGCCCAATGCAACGCATCCATCCCTGGTAGTTCTCATTTTGAACTTAGCCCGATTCAGAGAACTTCGGCGCGAAGAAGACTACTCGTTTGGAGCAAGTGGCGAAGCTGGGTTGAAACCAGATGCTGTTTTGGCAAAGCTCCTTTCAGACGGACCGAGCGTAGGAATCCACGTATGCCTCTGGTCCGATTCAGCTTCTACACTTACCCGTTGGCTATCGCGCGGCAGTATGCGGGACATCGAAGTCCGCGTATTGGCCCAAATGTCCGCTAACGATTCCAATCAATTAATCGATAGCAACCAAGCGAATCGACTCGATCGATATGTAATGCTCCTTCACGATGATGCTGATGGTCGCTCCGTAAAATTCCGCCCCTTCACGCTCGATAGTCTTTCGAAGAGACTCTGCGCACCACCAACGGACGAAATCGCGCAGTGACAAACGTTCGTGCACGCGAATACACGCACAAACGAATAAAAGCGCGAACGCGTAAACCTGAAAAGGAACGCTTACTGATGTAGCTTAAGATCGACAAGCTTGTACGACATCGACGGCAGCTTGCCGAATCGCGGCCCAGTTTCCTTGTTCAACATGCATCGCAGAACAAAGCTTTCCGCCCACTCCCACAGCAACCGCCCCTGCATGAATGTAGTCGGCTGCATTGGCAGCATCGATTCCGCCCGTGGGCATGAGCTTCAAGTATGGCATAGGAGCGAGCACGTCTCGGATGTAGCTCGGACCAAGTCCTCGAGCTGGGAAAACTTTTACGATGTTCGCACCGTGCTCCCAAGCTTGAGCAATCTCAGTTGGGGTAAAAGCTCCACACGCGATGGGTACGTTTCGTTTGACACATTCATCGATCACGGCAGGTACCGTGATGGGAGTTACGACGAATTGCGTACCGGAATCAAGCACCAACTTGGCTTCTTCCAAGGTCCTGACCGAGCCGATCCCTAAGTACGCTTGCCCTGTACAAAAGCTTGGGTGCTGCGAAACCAACTTGGAAACCCAAGCTGGCGCCTTGCGATTCGTCAACGTGAACTCAATGCAGCGAACGCCAGCATCGAGCAAGGTATCCACAAGCCGGTCGGCTTGATCCAAGGATTCGAGTCTTAGGATCGCCACCAATTTCGATTCAGAAACGACATCGACAAACATTAATAGCATTTCCTCTACGGTTCGGGTTTTACGTGTGGTGTGCGCGTATTTATTTCAGCGAATTTGGGAGCAGTTGGGCATAACAGAGTGGGTTCTGTTCGCACAGATTACGAGTTGATCGCCGTTGTTGCAAAGATTTGCTGATTGTAGCGGTTATGCATTCCGATAACAGGCACTGACGGGTGCCTAAGGCATCGACGATTTACCATACGAGACCCGGGGGGGAATCATGGCCTGTTATCTGCGTTGCGCGCATCGCGCAGTTAGTACATATCGTTTCTTTGTGCTTGGAGCCCTTGCTCTTTGCTTGTTCCAAGTCGGGTGCTGTTCGGTGCACATTTCGACTTCAGGGAAGAAGTCCGGCATGGGACTTTCCCATGCCGCCTGTGGTTCGACCGCCTGCGGCGATTCGTGCCAAAGTGGAGTCCAAGACAGGGATCCACTATTCGATGGAACGCTCCGCCATCGCGTCAAGCACAAGATAGGCTCCTGTGCCAACAGTATTGCATGCGCGGGTGGATGTGGAGAAGTCTATTACGACGAATCGATCAACGACCCGCGTCGCTGCGACCCTTGCGACCAGTCTGGTAATTGGACGGGTGAGAGTGGGTATTGCGGACCTTGGTATACCAAACTCGGCCACCTTTGGGGAATTCCTTATAAGGGAGCCCAAGGCTGTTCAAGCGGTAGTTGCTTGACTGGCGGATGTGGTAAACCCCTTTGCGGAAAGAGTCTTTGCGGCAAATCCGGATGCACTGGCGGGTGCGACGCTTCCTCGCACACGGCAGGAACCGTACACGGCGGACACTCGCATGGCGGAGGAAGCCACTGTGCTTCGTGCCAACATGCCGCTGAAGGTGGCTACTCGGTGAACGAAGTTTACGGTGGTGAGATGCTTGGGGACGAATCGGGTGTGATCTATGGCGACGCAAGCCAAGGAATCTCATCTCCGTCGATGAGTCAGCCTTCGCCGACCCCAGCGACTCCGCGCATCGATGCATCGCCAAGTTTGCAACAACCCTCACTCGAACAACCAGCTTTACCCAATAGCGTACCGGCAGCCGGTTCGAGTGCTCAACAACGAATGAAACTTCATCAGCGTTCGGATCGCACCGACCCGAATGGAAAGCTTTCCGTGCAGATGGTCAACGGACAGCGGCGGCTAGTCGTCCAACCTTAATAGTCCAATCGGCCTATCCCGCAACATCCTCAATCGATTGCCAACGAAGTCCTTCACAGGTCGCTTTGTTGGCATTCGTCGTTTCATGAAAGCTATTTCATAACGAAGAATCATCGACGGAAGGTTGGGAACAATCGACCACTAGAATTTTGCCGTCTCCCATTCGGCCGGTGCGACAAGTCTTTTCGATGCTCAAGAGAACTTCTTCAAAACGAGCGTTCTGAACCCAGATGCTCAACTCGACCTTTGGCAAAAAAGCTTGGGAGAATTCCCCGCCAGAGTAACTTGCTAGTTCATTCTTCTGCCGCCCGAATCCTTTGACTTCTTGGACTTGAAGCGCTTCGACAGGCGCGAACTTCAGCGCCTCTAGCAATTCTTCGACCAAGTAGGGACGTATGACGGCAGTGATTAGTTTCATGTCCCTAGCCTAATTGAGAGTCCATCAAAGCCCAAACGATGCAGGAGTGGCGAAATAGGGGGAATGGGCGATCTGCTCCATTTTTGGCCGCTCTCGGCGAGAAACCACCGAGCGGATTCCTACCTTTCGCGATCCCAGGGCAATCGTTAAGATTCTATACGGGGGAACTCCGTTCGTCACACGCTTTTTTCCTTGGTCGCTTTTCGGTCGATTACACAACGTGCCACACGCTCAAATAGGTCCAATTGCGGTTTACTTTCCACCGCACATCGAAACCAGTGAAGAACTGATGGCGGCCCATCCAGAGTGGCACATCCCGGAACTCGTTGAAAAAACCGGGATCGACATTCGCTACTTGGCAGCCCCTGAACAAACGGCATCGGACCTCGCAACAAAGGCTTGCGAATCCCTTTTTCAACAAAACGGGATCGATCCGAAGTCGATCGACTTTTTGTTGCTCTGCACTCAAACCCCCGACTATCCCCTCCCCACGACTGCATGCCTTTTGCAAGATCGTATCGGAATGCGAGTCAACAGCGGAGCGATGGATTTCAATCTTGGTTGCTCTGGCTTTGTTTACGGGCTCGGAATCGCCGAGGGTCTGATCGCCAGCGGTCAGTGCAAACGCATCCTACTCGTGACGGCTGAGACTTACAGCAAATACATCGATCCAGACGATCGGTCGGTGCGGCCAATTTTTAGCGATGCGGCCGCTGCAACACTAATTGAAGCGGTAGACTCTGCGAAACTCTTCGGTTTTGAATTCGGAACCGACGGAAAAGGCGCGGACACACTGATCGTCAATCAAGGCGGGGCACGCTGCGAATCGGAAGCGATTCAGCCTCGCAAGCGAAAACGCTGGAATAGTCGGCTCTACATGGATGGCCAGAGCTTGATGGACTTTACCGTCGTCGCCATCCCGGAATTGATCCAGAGGATCTTGGCAAAACACGCGTTAAGCTCGAAAGATATCGAGACGTTTTTGATGCATCAAGCCACCCGCAAAATGCTTGAACTTCTCCAACAAGCCCTCAACGTCGACGACCAAAGACTCCCAATTCGGCTGATAAACCGTGGAAACACTGTATCTTCCACCCTTCCGATCCTCATCGATGACCTTCGGAAAGATGGCCGATTGCTACCCGGCGAAAACCACGTGCTAGTCGGTTTCGGGGTCGGATGGTCTTGGGCCGGTTGCATCTGGAAATCATAAGCCAAACCGATCAGAATGGGCGTAAGGGAGTTAATCATCCCCCCGGCCCTACGGTTGCAAAAGTAAATGACCAGTGCAATTCCCTCTCAATCCAGTTCTTGTGCGACTATGACCGGTGCTCCAACAGCCGCCGGACCTGTAGCTAGTACTCGCATCGGCGCGGTAGCGTACCTGAATACCAAACCGCTGATATACGATTTGTCAGAGCGGCTCGAAGAAACCTGCAGCCTGGAACTTGAACTACCCAGCCGCCTAGCTGACCGTATGCATCGAGGCCAACTCGACATCGCTTTGCTCCCCATCGTGGAGTATTTGAGGCATCGAGATAGCTACCGCCGGATCAGCAACGTTGGAATCGCTTGCCGAGGCCCTGTTTGGTCGGTTCGAATTCTCTTTCGCGTGCCGCCAGAGAAAGCTCGTACGCTCGGGACCGACGAAGGCTCCAGAACAAGCGTTGCGTTGTCCCAAGTTCTCCTTGCAAGTCGCTATGGAAATCTGCTCGACGAAATTCCGTTTCCTTTAGGAACCGAGCCAACGGATTGCCCCGCCGATGCGGTGCTGATCATTGGGGATCGCGCGATGAACCCAGAACGCTTCGCAAACGATTTCATCTGCGATTGGGACTTAGGACTCGAATGGTTCCGCGAAACGGGCTTGCCGTTCATTTTCGCGATGTGGATTGCGAGAAACGACTCGTTTGGTTCTCAAGAGACGATCGATGCTCTTGAATCGAGCAGGGATCAAGGCCTACTGCACGTCGAACAGCTCGTTGAACGTCACAGCGCTCAATACGGACTTAGCCCAGAGGCATGCCGAGAGTACTTGACCCACTATTTGCGATTTCAAGTTGGGGAAACAGAACTCGCAGGACTTGAGGAATTCGCCAGTCGATGCGAAAAACTAGGTCTAGTCCCCCGACACACCCACCCTACCAAGGTTGATAAAGAATGATCACTCGTTCGAAGTCCGATGTTTCTGCCATTCTCGAACGATGCGTAAGTGGTCAACGTCTGACCTGCGAAGACGCCTTAACGTTGCTCGAAAGCTCCGAATTATCTGCCATCGGCAAAGCTGCACACGAAGTCTCACTTCGGATGCATCCGGAGCCATTCCGGACCTACAACATCGATCGCAACATCAACTACACCAACATTTGCACCGCTGTTTGCGATTTCTGTGCGTTCTACCGTACGCCGAAAAGCGAGGAAGGCTATGTGCTCGAACGGAGCGTTTTGCTTGAGAAAATTCGCGAAACGGTCGAACTCGGCGGAAACCAAATCTTGTTGCAAGGCGGGTTGCACCCAAACTTCAAACTGGAATGGTACGAAGAGATGTTGCAAGACATCAAAAAGCACTTTCCAGAAGTAAACATCCATGGGTTTAGCCCACCGGAACTCCACCACTTCACGAAAGTAAACAAACTCTCAATTGAAACCGTCTTGGAGCGACTGAAAGCGGCGGGGCTAGGTAGCATCCCCGGGGGCGGGGCGGAAATTCTCGTAGATCGTGTTCGCGGTGCGATCACACGAGGGAAAGTGATGACCGACGATTGGCTAAACGTCATGCGCGTTTGGCATCGCATGGGAGGAAACAGCTCAGCGACGATGATGTTCGGTCATGCCGAAACGCTCGCAGAAAGGGTCGAACATCTCGACCGGCTCCGTGCTCTCCAAGACGAAACCCATGGCTTCACCGCTTTCATTTGCTGGACGTTCCAACCGGATAACACGCAGATGAGTCACATTCCGCCAGCTGGATCGTTCGAGTATCTCAAAACGCAAGCGGTCGCACGATTGTTTCTCGACAACATTCCCAACATCCAAAGCAGTTGGGTCACGCAAGGTCTGAAGATCGGCCAACTAGCATTGCTCTTCGGCGCAAATGACATGGGGTCGCTGATGCTCGAAGAAAACGTTGTTGCAGAAGCCGGAACAGTACACTTCCTCACATTAGATCAAATCCGCGATGCCATCAGCGAACTTGGGTTCACCCCAAGACAAAGGACCGTTTTCTACCAACTAGTCGATCCAGAACTCGAACGCAAAGCAATCGAAGCGAACCGCAAGCAGCCCAGCGTTTCGAACGTGAAAGTCCACGAAATCGCTGTGCCTTAAACACAAGACTTGATCCCAAGCGCATCCCTATCCCAAAAGCCACGCGATCCCAAGAACCGCTCAATCAAAGGCCTAACTTAAACACAAGATCCTCACACTTCTTCGTTTTATCCTCTGTGCATCTCTGTGAACTCTGTGTTTAACCCCCCCAAGTCGTCTCGTTGAATTGATACCGAAACGACTATCCTTCCCCAATGTTCGAATTTGCCCCACTGCTCGGACTGGGAAGCGGATTTCGGGCGAAAATCCACTCTTCAATCGGCTTGCCTTGCACGAGCTGCTCTTCGACAAACCGATCGATTCTCTCCTCGCTCATCCCTGAGTACCAGTAACCCTCTGGGTACACAACAAGGATCGGTCCACCTTTGCACACCCTCAAACATTGGACTTTGGTTCGATAGCAAGCTGCCGGGCCGGAGGAAAGAGACAAGTTCCGCTCTTTGAGCAGGTCCTTTAGTTTCTTCCAAGCGGCTCCGCCGGCTTGATCCGAGCAGCACGAAGGTCCGACGCACAGAAACACATGGCGAACAAACTGGCCGATTTTCAGCGACACGGCGATCGACTCAAGCGAATTATCCATAAAGTCTTCCTAATCCTAATTTTGTTCTCTGCTCTACGGTTCTCAAACCTCAAAGGAGGTTAGCCCCTAAAAAGTGGTCCGCTTAGAGAATTCAAATCGTCCAAACCCAACGGAAAAAAGACGGCCTAATTGTCGGGAGGGTGACGGCAAGCTACACTAGGGCACGTATTTGTTAGCAGGATCTCCGTGGCACGAAATCCTCCCTGCGTACCGGTTTGATTTTAGGGTCAATCGACGCGACGCTCCAGCCGAACTTCCCCGCCCCCCAACTTCCTTCATCCCAAGCAATCCCGTGTCCGACGAAACAGCAATTCTTAAAGTTGGCGACAAATCCCTTTCGATGCCCGTGATTGTTGGGACCGAAAACGATCGGGCGATCGATATTTCGAAACTGCTTAAGGAAACAGGGCACATCACGATCGATGAGGGATACGCCAATACCGGGGCGACCACCAGCGCGATCACTTACCTCGACGGAGATCGAGGTGTATTGCGATACCGAGGTTACCCAATCGAACAACTCGCCGAAAAATGCGACTTCCTCGAAACCAGCTACCTCTTGATCTACGGGGAACTTCCAACACCCGCACAACTCGATCACTTCAAGTCCGCGATCTCCCATCACACGATGCTTCATGAAGACATGAAGTCCTTCTACAATGGGTTCCCTCGCGACGCACACCCAATGGCGATCCTCTCGAGCGTCGTCAGCGCGTTGTCAACGTTCTACCAAGACTCCTTGGATCCTCACGATCCAAAGCAAGTAGAGATCTCGATCTATCGGCTGATCGCCAAGCTGCCGACGATCGCGGCTTACAGCTACAAGAAAGCTTTCGGCCAACCTTTCATCTATCCAGACAACTCGCAAAACTATTGCGAGAACTTCTTGCATATGATGTTCTCGGTACCAAGCGAGAAGTACAAGCCGGATCCCGATTTCGTGAAGGCCTTGAACCTCCTTTTGATCGTTCACGCAGATCACGAGCAAAACTGTAGTACTTCGACAGTGCGATTGGTCGGCTCATCCGACGCGAATCTCTTCGCAAGCATCTCCGCAGGCATCTGCGCACTGTGGGGCCCATTGCACGGCGGTGCAAACGAAGCCTGCGTCAACATGCTCAAGCAAATCGCAGACGATGGCGGAAACGTCAAGAAGTACGTCGACCTGGCTAAAGACAAATCGAGCAACTTCCGCTTGATGGGATTCGGTCACCGGGTCTACAAGAACTATGACCCAAGAGCCACGATCATCAAACAAGCCTGCGATGTTCTCCTCAAGAAACTAAACCTCAAAGATCCATTGTTCGACGTCGCACAAGAACTCGAAGCAGTCGCTTTGAAAGACCCATATTTCGTCGAGCGAAAACTTTATCCGAACGTCGATTTCTATTCAGGGGTGATCTATCGCGCAATGGGAATTCCCGTTCAGATGTTCACTGTGCTCTTCGCTATGGGACGCCTACCAGGCTGGATCGCACACTGGTGTGAAATGCAACGCAACCCAAATACGCGTATCGGACGACCTCGCCAAGTCTACACCGGTCCTCTGACACGAGAAGTTCGCAAGTAACGAACTACGAACTTTTCAATCATGCGAAACTTCTCCTTGCTCATCGAGCGTCTCGATGAGACGACCAAGAGCCAGGAGAAGACAAACGCACTTGTCGAGTATTTCAAAGATGCTCCAAGTGGAGATGCGGCTTACGCGGTCTACTTCTTGGTTGGGAAAAAACTTCAACCAAGTCTACCTTCACGAGTCCTGCGGCGCGCCGCAGCGCAAAGCGCGAACATCCCTGATTGGCTCTTCGAAGAAACCTATCAATGGGTCGGTGATCTAGCCGAAACGGCCGCAACCGTTGCTCAAGGGCAAGCTACTGCCGATGAGATGAGCCTCTCTCAATGGATTGACCTTCGGCTCAATCCGATACTTCGCTATCCCGATTCGGAACAAATCGAGGCTTTGGTCGAACTCTGGAAGCTATGCGGCCCATTCGATCGCTTCGTGATCAACAAACTTCTCACAGGCAATCTTCGAGTTGGCGTCAGCGCTAAATTGGTAACCAAAGCTCTGGCACAATGGCTTGCGATTCCCGCCGAACAGATGCAACATCGAATGATGGGGAATTGGCTACCGACCGAAAAGTGGTTTGAACAGCTCATCGATTCTGAGAACCAATCGGATCGATCAAGTATCCCTTACCCGTTCTGCTTAGCCCACTCCTTGCCGCAACCCTATGAATCTCTCGGGCCTTCGGATCAATTCGTTGCTGAATGGAAGTGGGACGGAATCCGCGCTCAAATCCTACGTCGAAACAACCAGACGTTCATCTGGTCACGCGGTGAAGAACTCCTCTCCGGTCGCTTTCCGGAAATCGAAACCGCTTCGGCGCACCTACCGAACGGAACCGTGCTCGATGGTGAAATCCTCGCCTGGAAAGAACAACGGCCATTGCCTTTCGCTCTGCTGCAGCGACGCATTCAACGGAAGAAACCTAATGCTGCAATCCTCAATGAAATTCCGTTGGCCTTCCTTTGCTTCGACCTTCTAGAAGTCAACGGACAAGACATCAGGAAACTCCCCTATGCTCAGAGACTGGAGCGATTAAACGAACTATCCCTAGCTCCGCCACTTCAGCAAGTTCGCACCGAGCGGTTTACACACTGGGACGATATTGCTCGTATGCGAGATGGCGCTCGCGAACGTGGTGCAGAAGGTATTATGCTCAAAAATGTTACCGGACATTACGAAGCAGGACGAGTTACTGGGACTTGGTGGAAATGGAAACTCGATCCCTATAGCGTCGATGCCGTGCTGGTTTATGCGCAACGCGGCCACGGTCGTCGCGCAGGACTCTTCTCTGATTACACCTTTGCACTTTGGGATCAAGATCGCTTAGTACCATTCGCCAAAGCTTACTCAGGACTTTCAAATGCTGAGCTTCAAATGGTAGATCGCTTCATCCGCGAAAACACATTGAAGAAATTCGGCCCAGTCTCGGAGGTTCGCCCAGAACTCGTCATGGAAATCGCCTTTGAAAACATTCAGCAATCAACGCGACACAAAAGCGGGCTTGCGGTCCGTTTTCCACGCATCCTAAGAATTCGGACCGACAAGGCTGCTCGCGATGCCGACAACCTCAATACGCTAAAGGCAAGATTCGTTACGGACACACAAACCGAGTTACCGTAACTTGGTCACAAAGCTTTACGAACATCGCGAGCCACTAATCGAATAACAACAGCTTCGATCGGCCGGAACCTTCCCTCGCGGTACCGGCTTGTCCCTTCCTTGCTTTGATACGAAGGTAAGGCGGGATAAACTGGCTGCGGTGCCCCATACTACCAGGTGCTCCATCGCGACTCGCATGATCGGGTTCTGAAAAAGCTTCGATCACCATCCCCGCGCGACAGATACCTCCGAGCAAATGATCTAGGGAATGGGCGAATTCAACGGTATTGGGCTCCCGCAGCAAACTTGGAGAATCGATCGGTGCCGGCGAAGCACGACCGCCGATGGGTTGCTCGAATACATATCTGCCATGGATCAGCCCCAAGGACGATTGCACATTCGCAGGTTGCTTATGCTGCGAAACATACAGCCCACCAGGCCGTAACACCCTGGCAACTTCCTGAAATACCCGCTCGACGTTCGATACGTAACAGGTACTGACCGGATGCGCGACCAAATCAAATTCTGAATCGTCGAACATGGTCAAATTCACCATCGTCCCTTGGATCGTGCGGTAGTGAATCCCCAAGGAATGGCAAACCCTTCGATCAAGTTCAAGCATCGCGGGGCTGATATCAAAAACCGTCACGTCAGCCCCAGCAGCTGCATACAACGGGCCTTGTCTTCCTCCCCCAGCCGCTAAACACAACACCTTCCACCCACGAATATTGCCCCCCAGCCATCCCTTTGCATCCAACGTCTGCAAGGGTGCCTGCAACTCTTCTGGAGATACCGGCTGCGTGAGAAAATGCTCCTGCTGAACCATCCGGTCGTAAGCGCTTCGATTCTTAACCTCAATCGGATCGGTCTCCATGAACTATTCTCCTAGCCTACCAACGCTCTCGCACGCAGCCGCCCAACCTTCCATCCGCTATCTCAGAAATCGTACCTGTATTCCCCCAAAGTGGAAACCGACTCAGCCAGCGACGCTATGACTCATCCCTGTTTCTTGGAACAGCCACCAATTCTTGTCTAGTAATCGTTGCAATCCTACTGAATTAGGTGAAAATAGAAGAGGTTCGTATTCCCTTTGCCGATCCTTCATTCGTACAACAGTTTTCCTAAACCTTCTGGTCATCGCTTCAACGCGGTCGACCAATAGGAAAGCCAGAAAAAGCTAATAGGAAAGCTTGTACGGACCAAGATTGGTCCCACCCCAACAGTTCACCGATTCCCGTGTCGGCAACTTCCCCCACCTCGGATCGCTACATATGACTCCTGCAGTTAACAAGCTGTTCGGTTTTTCGTTCTTTTGGATTCTTTGTTGCACCATTTCGACCACCTCGGCATTTGAACCACAGCCTCGAGCAGGCATGGTGCAATACAACCGAGATATTCGACCAATCCTCAACGACAATTGCTTCGCTTGCCACGGCCAAGATGGCAACAAACGCGCCGCAGACTTAAGACTCGACATTCGAGAAAACGCACTAGAGAAAAGTGCAGTCGTCCCTGGCAAGCCTGACGAGAGCACGATGCTCTTGCGCATCCTCAGCACGGACGAAAATGAGGTGATGCCTCCACCGAGTTCTCACAAGACACTCACCCAGGAGCAAAGAGAACTCATTCGAATGTGGATTGCAGAAGGAGCCGAATACCAAGGCCATTGGGCATTCATCGCTCCTACAAAGCCCGAGCTGCCACAAGTTCGAAATAGCGGATGGGTCCGAAACCCTATCGATCGATTTGTACTCTCGGAACTCGAACAGCGAGGAGTAGAACCCACCCCCGAAGCCGACCTCCGAACACTCGTGCGACGCGTCTGCTTGGACCTCACCGGCCTTCCTCCGACACCCGAAGAAATTGAACGCGTGTTGATGGATCCATCCACGGATCGCTACGAGAACTACGTTGAAGAACTCCTGTCGCGTCAAGAATGGGGTGAGCACCGAGGTCGCTATTGGCTCGACTACTCACGCTATGCTGACACCCACGGTATCCACTTCGACAACTTTCGCGAAATGTGGTCCTACCGCGAATGGGTTATCAAGGCCTTCAACCGCAATATGCCTTTCGACCAGTTCACCATCGAACAACTCGCAGGTGACCTTCTTCCAAACGCCACACTCGATCAACGGGTCGCTAGCGGATTCAACCGATGCAATATCACCACCAGCGAAGGTGGAGCTATCGACGAAGAATATCGAGTCCTATACACACGCGACCGTGTCGAGACCACCGGCCTGGTTTGGCTGGGGCTAACCACCGGCTGTGCGGTCTGCCACGATCACAAATTTGATCCAATTTCGCAACGCGAATTCTATCAAATGGCAGCTTTCTTTAACAACACTACCCAAAATGCAATGGATGGCAACGCCAAGGACACCCCGCCTATCGTTCCTGTGCCACTCGAAGAAGATCGCGAACGATTCAATGCTCTCGACGGTTTGATCGCTCAAGCAAAACAAAGTGTCGATCAACGCCGCCAAGAAGCTCGAGGAACTTTCGATGCTTTCCTCGCCGATCCAAAAGAGAAAGAAACTATCCTTCAATCCACATTGCCAGCATCCGACTCGCTGAATTTTCATCTACCTCTGCTCGGTGCTGATCCGCGCGGAATCGACGCAATCACCTCAGGACAATCGCAACGAATCGAACTGGCCTCCGATGCAGCCTATGCACCTGGTCAACTAAGCGAGAACGCTTGGCAAGTCAAATCAGATCTATTCCCGACGTTCGAAGCCGCCGATCGCGAACGCGATCAACCCTTCACAATCTCCCTGTGGGTCAAACCCGCTGCGGACAACCAAGGAGGTAGTCTGCTGGCTCGCATGGATGAAGGGGCAGACTTCCGAGGCTGGGACGTTTGGCTCGAAAATGGAAACATCGGTACGCATATCATCCACAAATGGCCAGAGAATGCCATCAAGGTCGTGTCCAACCAACGCTTGCCAGCAAACCGATGGAACCACGTAGTGATATCCTACGATGGATCTTCAAAGGCCGAAGGAGTAAGCATCGTTATCGATGGCAAAGAAGCTCCCAAGAATATCTCTAGCAACGCTCTTTCTCAAACCATTCGCACCAACGTCCCGCTGCGTCTCGGTCGACGACATAACTCAGCACCAACCACGGATGCAAAAATCCAAGACATCCGTCTCTATTCCAAAGTTCTCTCTCAGGAAGAACGAACAGCGATTTACGAAACGCCTCGACGCGTGTTCCTGGTTTCAAAGCCTCAACGATCCAACGAGGAAAACGAAGAACTCTTCACTTGGTTCCTCGCTGCTAAAGATCCTTCCTACGGCAGCTTAGCTCAAGCACACCAGAGCCTTGTCGATGAGAAAGGAAACATTCTCAAGCGAGGCACCATCGCCCACATCATGAACGAAAAGAATGAGCCCGCAAAAGCATTCGTGCTGATGCGAGGTGACTACGACAAACGAGCTGACGAAGTTTCTCCCGGAACACCAGCGGTCCTGCATGCGTGGCGCGAAGAATTACCAAAGAACCGCTTGGGCTTTGCCCAATGGCTCCTCGATGAGAAGAACCCTATGACATCCAGGGTAACCGTCAACCGCTTCTGGCAAGAAGTGTTCGGTAATGGAATCGTCCCATCCGCCGGGGATTTTGGTGTCACCGGACAACTGCCAACTCACCCAGAATTGCTTGACTACCTTGCAATCTCCTTCCGCGAAGATAGCTGGAATATCAAGAACTTTTTCCGATTGATCGTAACAAGCTCTACCTATCGCCAATCCGCAAGCGCGTCGAATGAAAAGCAGTCGATCGACCCGATGAACAAATTGCTCGCCCGTGGACCACGATTCCGAATGGACGCGGAAATGATTCGTGACACCGCCCTTGCTACTAGCGGCCTGCTCGTGAGGAAAATCGGCGGCCCAAGCGTTCGTCCCTACCAACCACCCGGAGTTTGGGAAGCTGTCGCGATGCCTGGGAGCAACACTCGCGATTACGTAGCCGATCAAGGTGAAGGCTTGTATCGACGAAGTCTCTACACATTCCTCAAACGCTCTGCTCCACCTCCAAATATGGAAGTCTTCAACGCAACCGCGCGTGAAGTCTGTACCATCAAACGAGAACGTACCAATACGCCCTTACAAGCCCTTGTTACTCTCAACGACGTACAGTTCGTCGAAGCCGCAAGAATCCTAGCGCAGAAAACAATCGAAGCGTACCCCGATGCGAACGAAACGGTCGCAAGGTTACAGTTCATCGCGAACAAATTAGTAGGCAGACCCCTCCGTGGTGAAGAACTTGGCGTGGTTCAATCAACCTTCAACGACTTGCTAAGCTACTACCGGGGCGATGCTGACGCTACGGCACAACTCTTGGCGGTCGGGGCAACTCGATCTCCCGATTCTCTTCCAACTGCTGATCTAGCGGCTTGGACAATGACTGTTAACCTCCTGATGAATCTCGACGAGGCGATCACCAAATGAACGATTCGAATGGTTTGAACTCCTTGCGCGGTCCCGGTGTACATCCCCTATTCGCGGAATATGTACAAAGCGAAACGCGTCGACAATTCTTCCGTCGTGGAGGCAATGTGCTCGGCGCGGCAGCACTCGCGACGCTTGGCATGCAATCAGGAAACAACGCAAACGTCTTCTCCGGCGAAAACACACCTCCACACTCCGGCGGATTGGGGACCCTGCCCCATTTTGCCCCCAAAGCCAAACGCGTGATCTATCTGCATATGGTCGGTGGCCCCTCGCAGATGGACTTGTTCGACTATAAACCGCAAATGAACGATTGGTACGACAAAGATCTACCTGAATCGATCCGAAACGGCCAACGCTTGACCACCATGACCAGCGGACAGTCCCGCTTCCCAATCGCTCCGTCGAAATACAAGTTCGCGCAGCACGGTCAGTCGGGGATGTGGATCACAGAACTCCTCCCTGAAACTGCCAAAGTTGCCGACGATCTGTGCTTCGTCCGTTCGATGAACACCGAAGCGATCAATCACGAACCGGCGATTACCTACATGCAGACAGGGAATATGGTCACCGGACGCCCCTGCATCGGTGCTTGGCTTTCTTACGGCCTAGGGTCGATGAACAACAACCTTCCTACATTCGTCGTTCTCGTTGCCCAACCGACGAACACGGAGCAAATCCAAGCGATCTCGGCTCGACTATGGTCATCGGGTTGCTTGCCAGGTGAACATGCGGGATGCTCATTCCGTTCCGTCGGCGATCCTATCCTCTACATCAACAATCCAACCGGCGTTCCAACCGATATACGTCGCAAAACACTCGATGGCCTGAAGTCTCTTAACGAGATGAATTTCCGAGCCGTGGGCGACCCGGAAATCCATACGCGGATCCAACAGTACGAACTCGCTTTCCGCATGCAATCAAGCGTTCCGGAACTGACCAATATCGCTGACGAACCAGAGTCGACGATGGAGCTCTACGGACAAGAAGCCAAGAAACCTGGCTCGTTTGCAAACGCTGCGTTGCTTGCTCGACGAATGGTCGAACGAGATGTTCGATTCGTACAAATCTATCTCAACAATTGGGATCACCACGGAAACGTTGCGGCCCGACTCCCCTCGCAATGTAAAGACATCGACCGCGCAACCTACGGCTTGATCACTGACCTGAAGAGCCGTGGCCTGCTCGATTCGACCCTCATCGTCTGGGGTGGTGAATTCGGTCGAACGGTTTACTCTCAAGGTGGTTTATCAAAAGAAAATTATGGTCGAGATCACCACCCGCGCTGCTTCACAATGTGGATGGCCGGAGGCGGTATCAAAGGGGGAACCATTTATGGAGAAACAGATGATTTCTCCTACAACATCATCAAAGACCCCGTCCATATCCGCGACTTCCATGCGACCGTTTTGCACCTACTAGGGATCGAACACGAGCGATTCACTTTCAAAAACCAAGGTCTCGACCTGCGGTTAACCGGCGTGGAACCCGCTCGCGTCATCAATGAACTCCTCGCCTAAACTCCTCTTCGCTTCATCATCTTCAACAGCGAATCAGGAACAAGCGAATGGAATGGCAAAACGTGAAACGCAATGAATGTCAGAGACGCAGAAGACGAAACTCCTTTCAACGAGGAATTCGCTTCGCAACAAGCTTCGCGATGCGTCTGTCAACGCAGCTGATAATCCCCGCTGCCGCCCTAAGCTCGTTTACCACAAGCTTGCCCAACAGATCGCTAGGGCAGGGGCCCGAGGAGCAACTCCCGCAAGCTCAAGTCGAGTTCTTCGAATCGCGCATCCGACCCGTTCTCATCGAACACTGCTACGAATGCCATTCTGCCGATTCGAAGATCGTTCAAGCCAATCTCTTTGTAGATACAAAGTCAGGTCTCCTCCATGGTGGAGACTCCGGTCCATCGCTCGTTCCTAACCAACCTGACCAAAGTCTACTTCTCAAAGCGTTGCTCTACGAAGACTCCCAGATGCCTCCCAAGGGAAAACTCAGCGATGAAATCATCAATGATTTTCGCAAGTGGATCGCCGACGGAGCCATCGACCCGCGGACTGACACCGCGACTCGACCCGAGAAACCTTGGGTTGACCCAGCCGCCGCTGCGTCTCACTGGGCTTTTCAACCACTAAAACCTTTGCAGCTCGTATCGCCGAATCCCTCAAGCGATCTAAATTCACCTACTTCTTCACAACCAAACAAGCTACCAACCAATCAACCAACGGTCGCATCGTCCCCAAACCGAATCGACTTCTTTGTTGAAGAAACTTTACAGAAGAAAGGGATGCTGCCGGGTGAACAAGCCGACGCGATGGTGCTACTGCGCCGACTTACCTTTGATCTTATCGGCTTACCTCCCACTCTCGAAGAAGCAGAAAGGTATTTAAACGATCCGCCCGAGCTTCGTTACGAACTTCTCGTCGATCGCTTACTCTCTTCTCCGCAGTATGGCGTGCGTTGGGCTAGGCACTGGCTCGATTCCGTTCGATATGCCAACAGCAATGGAGCCGATGAGAATCATGACATGCCTAATGCTTGGCGTTACCGCGATTGGGTTGTCGACGCATTGAACGACGACCTTCCCTTTGATGCATTCGTTCGACACCAAATAGCGGGAGATTTGCTCCCTCCACCCGAGGATGAAGTCCAACGCAATCGATTGATCACTGCTACCGGCTTCTGGGTCCTTGGACCGAAAATGCTGGCCGAGCAAGACAAGGCGAAAATGCAGATCGATATCGTCGATGAGCAAATCGATACCTTTTCGCGAACCATGCTCGGAGTGACCCTTTCATGCGCTAGGTGCCACGATCACAAATTTGACCCCTTCACCCAAAAAGATTATTTCGCTCTAGCGGGTGTCTTGATGAGCACCCGCACCATGGCCGATCAAGCTTTCGTCAGCAATTGGATGGAGCGTGAGTTGCCCACCAAAGCACGCCATGAGGAACGAGCCTCGCACCAAACAAAAATCGACGAGGCTACCCAAACGCGACATCTACTCTTGATGAAAATCCACCAGGAGTTGCTCGATCAAGGTAAGCTTCCTCAACCCTCCGAGAACAACAAAGAACCAATCAAGGATGGCCCATACACCGAGGAGATGAAGAAACAGATCGAAGATTCCCAGAAGCATCTTGAAAGCCTTCAAAAAGGGATGCCTGCTTTTGATCGCGCCATGGCCGTCGAAGAAGCTAAAGAAAAAGTAGACATGCCAGTGCATCTTCGAGGGAATCATCTCAAGGCAAGCGAGGAGCGAGTCCCTCGCGGTGTTCCAAAAATACTGGTCAATGCAATAGAATTCCCCACGATTCCACCTGATCAAAGCGGAAGAATGCAACTTGCGGATTGGTTGACTAATCCCCAGCATCCTCTCCTTGCTCGCGTCATGGTAAACCGAATTTGGATGTGGCATTTCGGGCAACCATTGGTTTCGACGCCATCGAATTTCGGCCTCAAAGGTCAGACGCCTAGCCATCCCGAATTGCTCGATGACTTGGCAATTCGATGGATTGAACAAGGTTGGTCGTTGAAATGGTTGCATCGAGAAATCGTAACTAGTAACGCCTACCGCCGCACATCCCGTGATGCTCGATACGAAGAATCCGATCCAGAGAACCGGTGGCTTTGGAAGCAGAACGAACGACGACTCGAAATGGAACCTATCCGCGATAGTCTGCTTGCTTGCTCCTCGCGACTGGACACGCGGCTCGGTCCGCCACTCCAAGGAGAAGGCCCTCGCCGAAGTATTTACTTGAACATCAACCGCGCAGCTCTCGACGACTTATTCTCCGTCTTCGATTATGTTGACCCCGCAAGCCACATCGAACAACGACCCGTTACCACGGTTCCGAGCCAAGCTCTGTTTTTCTTGAATAACCCGATTGTTTCGACAGCGTCGGAAACGCTTGGAGAACAGATTGCTAAAAACTCGCAAGACGATCGCGAATCGATCGATCAAGCTTTCCGTAAGGTATTGGGGCGAGCCCCATCTTCCCGAGAAATTGATCGCTCTCTTTCGTTCCTACAACTCTGCATCGACACCCTGGCCGAGCAATCCCAGCCAACCCCACCCTCCGGCGCTCCTGTCGATAAACAACAATACCGCACCGCGGCACTGAACGCTTTTATCCATGGACTGTTCTCGACACGTGAATTCATCTGGATCGAATAACAGGCGCGACGATGCATTACAAACACAATGAGAATCCAATGCAATCCATCCTTGGAAATACTGCACAACCAATCAATTCCCGGTGCATATCTCCGCGGCGCAGTTGGATGCGAAATGTCGCAAGAGGACTTTCCGGTATCGCACTCGCAGATCTAATCGCGGCACATCCCGTGAGCGGATGGGCCGAACCTCCCTCGCAAGGAAACCAAAACCCTGCAGAACTGGGACTTGATACCTCAGGTACATCTGGAACACTTCAAAACTTCCACTTTCCACCTCGCGTAAAACGAGTTCTTTTCGTCTTCATGCACGGTGGCCCCTCGCACGTTGACACCTTCGACTACAAACCGGAACTAACGCGACTTCACGGCCAACCCCTACCGATCCCAAAGCCTCGCGTCCAATTCTCTCCAACAGGAAATCTTCTTAAGAGCCCTTGGGAGTTCAAACAATACGGAGAAACCGGAACTTGGGTTAGCGACCTCTTTCCCAATGTTGCCAAGCACGTAGATCGACTTACCTTTATCAAGTCGTTGCACGGGTCCAATGAAGCCCACGGCGGGGCACTTCTGAAGATTCACACCGGGTCCGATACGTTTGTTCGCCCAAGCATGGGAGCTTGGGTCAGCTATGGTCTCGGAAGCGAGAATGCGAATTTACCGAGTTTCGTCACGATCAATCCAACTCTTGGGCACGGTGGTGTTCGCAATTTCGGGTCGGCGTTCCTTCCTCCAATTCACCAAGGAACTCGAATCGCTGGAGGAGGCAAAGAATCAAAGATCGAGAATCTAACTCCGAAGTACTCCTCCCGCTTGCAACGTTTGCAACTCGACATGTCGCGCGATTTAGATCGACTCCATTACGAATCCGCACAATTGTCCCCTGCGAACGCTATCGACGTGGCTGTGCAAGCTCGCCAAGAGAGTTTCGAACTCGCATATCGCATGCAATCCGAAGCCCTAGAGCGATTCCGGATCGACGATGAAACCGCTGAAACACAAGCTCTTTATGGCATCGACGGTGGCCCAACTGATACCTTCGGTCGTCAATGCTTACTAGCCCGAAGACTTAGCGAGGCAGGAGTAAGGTTCGTCCAAGTCTCCCATGCCTATTGGGACCAACACTCCGAACTCAAAGAGAAACACACCGAGTTGGCAACTCAGGTCGATAAACCAATCGCCGGACTGATCGAAGACATGAATCGTCGAGGACTATTCGAAGACACGTTACTCATTTGGGGTGGAGAGTTCGGACGAACTCCAACGGCCCAAGGAGATAACGGTCGAGACCACAATCCGCACGCTTTTACTTGGTGGATGTGCGGCCCGGGAATCAAGCCCGGGTTCAGCTATGGTGCCTCAGATGATTTTGGATTTTACGCTGCTCAGGACAAAGTCCACGTGCATGATTTGCATGCGACTCTTCTTCATTTGCTCGGCATCGATCACGAACGTTTGACATACCGATACGGAGGACGCGACTTCCGTTTGACCGACATCCACGGCCAAGTCATAAAAGAACTCTTCGCGTAGGGCCAATTGGAACGAAGACCGTTTGGGAACACGGAAATACGGAAACACAGAGACACAGAGTTCACAGAAGAGCCTGATCCCTACTATAGCCAGTCCAACCAACCATCCACCATCCACTATCCACTATCCACTATCCACTATCCACTATCCACTATCCACTATCCACTATCCACTATCCACTATCCACTATCCACTATCCACTATCCACTATCCACTATCCACTATCCACTATCCACTATCCACT
>CAIJIZ010000511.1 GCA_903820735.1 uncultured Pirellula sp. | reverse complement strand
TTATGGAGTATCTAGCAGAGCGAGAGTCTTCAAAAGATGTAAAACCATTCTTGATCTATTTCGGTTTCTCGCATCCTCATGACGAACGCGATGGAACTCCAGAGCTCTTGGCCAAGTATGGAGCAACCAATCATACAGATAAGACGAATCCTCCACCTGCCAACCCGAAGCAGCCCCTGTTGCCATCGAACTATCTACCGGCGCATCCTTTCCCACACGGTCACCCTGACTTGCGCGACGAAGTTGCGGTGAGTGGTGTTTGGGAACGGCGTGACGAACGGACCATTCGAAACGAAGTTGGTCGTCAATTCGCATGTAGCGAGAACATCGATATCCAAATCGGTCGTGTGCTGAAGAAGCTCGAGGCGATGGGAGAGTTGGACAACACGTATGTCGTCTATACCGCCGATCATGGGATGGCGATCGGACGGCATGGTTTGCAGGGGAAGCAAAATCTCTATCAACATACCTGGCGCGTCCCGTTCATCGTCAAAGGCCCCGGCATCCAACCTGGTTCGCGTGTCGAAGGGAATGTCTATTTACTCGATGTCCTCGCCACATTGTGCGATTTGGCTGGCATTGCTCCACCGGAAACGAATGAGGGCACGAGTTTCAAGCCGATCCTCACTGGGCAAAAGCAAACCGTGCGTGACGTGCTCTACGGGGTTTACAGTGGTGGCACAAAGCCTGGCATGAGATCGGTGAAGAAGGGGGATTGGAAACTGATCAAGGTCGATGCGATGAACGGGGCGGTGCGCGAGACACAGCTTTTCCATCTTAAAGACAACCCAGACGAATTCGTGAGAGAACATCACGACGAGCAAGTCTATTCGCTTACAGGCGCGAAGCCCGCATCGCATCAAGTGAATCTGGCAGCGGATCCGAAGTACGCAGACAAATTAGCAGAGATGGAAGCGTTTTTGCTTGCTGAGATGCGACGCTTAAACGATCCGTGGCGATTATGGAATCAACCCACCGACGGTCTCACCCCACCTCCCGAAGGGCCTCTCTCCGGTCAGGGTAAAGGGAAGAAGAAAAAGTAAGCTCGCCATTTCTCACTGCTCGCCAACTCCGAGAGAGGGAATACAAGCAGCGATGGCACACTTCCTCAAACGAGTACAAACCAAGCAGATATGCACTCATATTCGCAAGAATTCGGAACTTCTTCAGGATCTGGCATTCGTCAACTTCCCTTAGTCTACAAAAGCGACCGCAACACGAAACACGAACTGGTCCTTTTCCAATGGCCTGGAATATACCGGTGGTTGATCATTACCACGTACTTGAGTCTTTTGCCAAATGAAATTGACTGAAGATTCAAGTCTAGCGACTTCTGAGTTGCTTGATTTGGATGGAATAACTGTCGATGTCCATTCAGGTTGGTTCGCTGACTCGGTACGAAAGTAATATGGCCCCATGGCATTGGCAACATGAATGGAATTTGCATATTCAGCATTGAGTTCGCCAAATGCACAGCGAGTGAAGGTCCCCGCTCTTGCAAAGCATTCCCATTCCCAAACTGTTGGCGGGCGGTAACCTTTTTCGACGAAATTCAACTCATACTTCTTCTCATCCAG
>CAIJIZ010000510.1 GCA_903820735.1 uncultured Pirellula sp. | reverse complement strand
TGGTTGAGGGGGTACCCAAGATGCAGGAGCGGCGGCGACCACCAAGCCCTGCGAGCCGCTAGAGATTTTTAAAACACAGCGTCTTTTTTAAAACACAGCGTCTTTTTTAAAACACAGAGGCACAGAGAACACGGAGGGGAACCTTCCGGTCTGATCTCTGTGACTCTGTGTCTCCGTGTTTCAAAATCCTTTCATGGTTTGTATGCGCGGTCGTTTTTAAAACACAGAGACACAGAGAACACGGAGGGGAGCTTTCCGGTCCGATCTCTGTGACTCTGTGTCTCTGTGTTTCAAAATCCGCCCCTGCCTGAGTTTCCCGAAAATTCCCTTGACCGCCCCAAAACAGCGGCTTACAATCAAACATTCAATCAACTAAGCAACTGTTTGATCGTCAATCGGAAATGACTTAGAGAGCCATGAAACGAGCTACCGCAAAAAAAGCCGGTCCATCGAAGCGCGAGGAACAAGTCCACGCTGCTGGGGACGACGTTGCCTGCGATACAGCCGGTAACGCCATTCCTTGTGATGGTCACCCGCATCCTTCGACGCACGAACCGTTGATCGATATCGATTTGTGCTCGCGGGCCGCAGCGATCTTTCGGGCTCTGGGAGACTCCAGCAGATTGCAACTCCTCGCACTTCTCGCACGACGAGAAATGTGCGTGACGGAACTTACACAACGATTGGGTGATAACTTGCCAGCAATCTCCCAACGCTTGAAACTTCTTCGCATCGAAAAGATTGTCCGAAGTCGTCGGCAGGGGAAACACATTTATTACTCCCTGTCGGACGAGCACATCAAAAACCTTATCTCCAACGGCCTAGCCCACGGAGAAGAGTCGTTCTAACCCGTACGCACACACTTACAAATCGTTCTTTTCACACCGGTATATCGTTCCTTTTACAACGGAGAGCATTCACTATGTCTACAAACCACGATCACCATGACCACCACGACCATGTGCACGGCCAAGGCTGCGGCCATACCGCCATCGAGCACAATGGGCACGTGGATTACTTGCACGACGGGCACCTTCACCATCCGACTTCTGCCGGAAAGATCGAAGAGCACGCGATCGAAGTCAGCGCCGCGAACCCTTCGGCTTGCACTGGCGGACACGTTTGCAGTGGTCACGAAGCCGGTCACGTACATGGACCGGATTGCGGTCACCCTGCAGTTCCCCATGGGGATCACGTCGATTACCTCGTCGATGGACATTTGCACCACCAACACAACGGTCACTGCGATGATCACGGCAAAGTAAATGTACTTGCAAAGTAGTGCCCTAAGGCCCTCAATCTCGTGCTGAAGGCTCCAGACCTCGCACTCCCCCTAAGCCGATGCAGCTAACGGCGGTTACCCATCTTTGGGAACCGCCTATCTTCTCGAAAATGTTTGGCTTACTTGTCTTAAATCCGTCTTGACCTCTCTTACGGAACTTGTCTATCCTCCCCGAGGTCCAAGGCAAGCTTGGTAAGATCGGCGAGCCTGGTTGGAATTATAGGATAGACCCGTTGCGGTAACGCGTCGGCGGGTCGTGAGCGTTCAACAAGGATGGTTGAGTCCCATGTCCACTACAAAAACAGTCTTTACCACTGGCGAGGCTGCCAAGATTTGCAAAGTCAGCCAGCAAACGATTATCCGTTGTTTCGACAACGGCACCCTCAAGGGATTTCGCGTACCGGGAAGTCGATTCCGTCGAATCCCTCGCGATCAACTCTTCGTCTTCATGAAAGACAACGGTATCCCAACCGATGCACTTGAAAGCGGCAAGAAGAAATTGCTGATCGTCGACGACGATCAAGATCTGGTAGATCTGATGCGAGACACATTCGAACGAGATGGTCGATTCGATATCCGCACGGCAAACAATGGCTTCGATGCCGGAATGCAAGTCAAAGAATTCCGACCAGACTTGGTCGTCCTTGACGTGATGCTGCCCGATATCAACGGCCGCGAAGTATGCCAGCGAGTTCGATCGGATCGCACCATGGACACGGTGAAGATCTTGTGCATCTCGGGTATGGTTGAATCGGACAAAATCGCCGATTTGAGAATGGCCGGTGCCGACGACTTCATGCAAAAGCCCTTCACAACCGATCGGCTCTTGGAACGCGTCTGCGACCAACTCGAAATCGATCGCCCCATTGCGATGGCTGGCTAACGGAATCAATGAAGGCGGCGCAATCGCTCTACTACTTCGACGATCCGCGCCGCTCCTTCGAACACTTCCTCTTCGCTCGTTTCGTGAGACAAGCTTATACGGATCGAGCCTCGAATAACTTCGGGGCTCAACCCCATAGCTTGTAATACGTGCGATGGTTGACTTGAACCGCTAGCACAAGCGGAACCGGTTCCACAAGCGACTCCGACTCGGTCGAGCGCTAATTGCAGAACTTGTCGGTCAACACCCGGAAACCCGATGCTGATGGTATGAGGAAGCCTCTGCGATTCCTGGCCGTTGATCACTCCTGAACTGTGCGCTCTGAGCAATAGATCCTCAAGCCTCTTGCGTCGCTCTGCCATGCGATGGCTTCTCTCTGCTAGTTCCACACAAGCCAACTCGGTGGCGATGGCAAACCCGCGCGCTAACGCCGGATTCTCCGTACCGGGCCTTACACCCAACTGCTGGAAACCTCCGTAAAGAATCGGTTCGATTGCAATCCCATGTCGAACCAATAACGCTCCGATCCCGACCGGCCCGTGGAGCTTGTGGGCCGTAACGCTCATCGCATCGACCCCAAGGTTCTCAAAAGACAACGGTAGCTTACCAAGCACCTGAACTGCATCGCAATGAACTGGGATCCCGTGCGGTTTGCAAATCTCGACAACGGATTCAAGTGGTTGAACTACTCCGGTTTCATTGTTTGCTAACATCAACGAAACCAACGCTATCTGCTCTCCATCTTGCATCCAAGTCTTCAACGGCCCAGGATTGATCCGGCCAGAAGAATCACAAGGCAAATAGCGAACGCATCGGCCAAGTTGCCCAAGCCTTTCGGCCGCGGCCAATACGCTTGGATGCTCGATCGAGGAGACGACCAATGAACCCGGTCTCATCGCTGCAATCCCAAAGATTGCTAAATTGTTCGCTTCCGTTCCACCGCTGGTAAAAATCAAGGAATCGCTGTGCATACCGCGCATGCGAGCCCCGAGTCCTACAAGAATCCTCTCACGCGCATCTTCGACCACCTTGCGAGCTTGCCTGCCCCCCGCATGCTGACTGCTCGGATTAACCCTTCGGCTCCGATATTCTTCGCACAGTTGCTCAGCAACCCTCGGGTCAATTTGTGTTGTGGCGTTATTGTCGAAATAAATCACGGTTCGGCTGTTCTTTTCAGGGATCGAGACAGCAAATATCGGAACAGATCCCTGCCCGTGGGTCAACCCGTACGATTGGCGGCCGACATCGCTTTAAGGGACCCGAGTCCACCGTCGATCTGGAGAACTTGGCCGGTGATCCAGTCATTGCGGGGATCAGCAAGAAAGAAAATCCCTCTGGCGATATCATCCGGTTCCCCGAAGCGACCCAAGGGGTGCATTCCGAGAGAAACCTCTGCGCTGCGAGGATTGCTCCAAACTCGCTGCGTCAAAGCCGTTTGCACCAATCCGGGCGCAATAGCATTGACCCGGATTCGCTTCGCTGCGTAAGTCATCGCCGCTGACCGCACTAACCCCTCAATTCCACCCTTCGCTGCCGCAATGGCTTCGTGGTTCGATAAACCGATAGAAGCCGCCGACGAACTCATCAGCACCACCGATCCCCCATCCCTGAACTTCGGCACAAATGCCCTCAAGACCCCGGCTGCAGAAGTAAGATTCGTGTTGATTACGCTATCCCATTCTGAGCGACTCGTTAAATGAATCGGCTTGAGCAACACGGAACCTGCCAAGTGAATCACGGAGTGGTATCCACCCAAATGCTCATCGGCGGCGTTCGCCGCTTGAACCATACCATCCCAATCACTCGCATCCCCAACAAAACACCCCCAGCCAAACTCGGTAGCTTGGGCTCTTAATCGCTCCGCATCTCGACCGATCAAAAAAGCTTCGCCACCCGCTTCCTTAATCGCCTTGCATGTCGCTTGGCCTATCCCACCATAAGCCCCCAGCACCACTGCTTTGAAACGCGATGATTCGTTCGCACCCGAACCATCAACAACTTGAGAATCAGAACTTGGCAATTGTGGCTCATTCCCCATTCGAAATCTTACTCCTCAACATTCAAGTGCACTGGCCTTGAAGTTCCATGACCATCAAGCTCTCCGTCCGAAAGCGTCGGTTGGCATTGTAGTAGTGAGTCAATCCCCGATAGCATTTATTAATAAACCTCTGACACCCATCGCGATTAAATATCGACTTGACCGCTTGACAGCCTTCATACAGTCACTCGTCCCAAGCGAGGCTCGATTCGAAAGCCCAGTGGGGCTTGACCCGTTCGGGTTTAAGTTTGCTGCCCGAGCCGTTCAGGTAGTATCCGTCAAGTTTCCTTCCATAGGTGTGAGTGTTTGCTATGAAGAAGTTATCGAAGATTATCGCGGGTGCTCTGCTGAGCGTTGCCTCGACCACTGCGTTTGGTTTTGAAAAGAACATCGTTGAAACAGCTGTCGAAGCTGGCAAGTTCAAGACGCTTGCTACGGCTTTGACCGCAGCTGGTTTGATCGATGCAGTCAGCGGACCTGGTCCATTCACTGTATTCGCACCAACCGACGATGCTTTTGCTAAGGTTCCTAAGGAAACGCTTGAGATGTTGCTCAAGCCAGAAAACAAAGAAAAGCTCAAAGCTGTTTTGACATACCACGTCGTACCAGGCAAGGTCATGGCGAAGGACGTTGTTGGACTCAAGGGCGCGAAGTCGCTCAACGGCCAACGCATCGATGTTAAAGTCGATGGCAGCAAGGTATCGGTTGACGGTGCGAATGTTGTCGCAACGGATATCGCTTGCACCAACGGTGTGATTCACGTCATTGACTCCGTTATCCTCCCAGCATCGGATAACATTCCAGCAGTTGCAACCAAAGCAGGCAAGTTCTCGACATTACTCGCAGCAGCGAAAGCCGCTGGCCTTGTCGATGCACTCAGTGGTGAGAAGGCTCTGACCGTTTTCGCTCCTACCGACGAAGCGTTCGGCAAGTTGCCAAAGGGAACCGTCGATTCGTTGCTCAAGCCAGAGAACAAAGAAAAGCTCAAGGCAATTCTTCTGTACCACGTAGTCGAAGGTCGCGTTTACTCTGAAGACGCCCTCAAGGCCAAGTCTGCAGCAACCCTCCAAGGTGGCAAAGTAGAAATCACTGTCAAAGACGGTGCAGCTTACGTCAACGGTGCAAAGATCCTTGCAACCGATATTGATGCTGGCAATGGTGTGATCCACGTTATCGACTCGGTCATTCTTCCACCAGCGAAGTAAATCCGACGCGGGCTCGGCAAGCCAGTTGCATCTCAACCGCAACTCTCTTCGCCTTAAGCTTTACCGCACAAACTTAAAAGTACAAAAGGCTGGGGATTCCTTCCCCGGCCTTTTCTCATGTTACAAAGCCGACGTCCACGCGCGGTCTTTTTTTAAAACACAGAGGCACAGAGAACACGGAGGGGAGCCTTCCAGTGTCTTTTAGAATTCCCACTCCGGGTTTCTTTCCGGTCCAATCTCTGTGTCTCTGTGTCTCTGTGTTTCAAAAAACGCGCGGACGTTGGAAACACAGAGGCACAGAGATCACGGAGGGGACCCTTCCAGTGTCTTTTAGAATTCCCACTCCGGGTTTCTTTCCCGTCCGATCTCTGCGCCTCTGTGTCTCTGTGTTTCAAAATCCACGCACTGAGGAGTCAGGTACTACCCCGAACGCATTGGAGGAAACCTGAGGATGAGAATCTCGACTGGATATGGCCTTGATGACCTGGCGATGTATCACTATCGATGGATGCGATTGTGCAAGTCACTGCTGGCGAGTCCAAACTGGAAAGCCGACTTACCGGACTTCCAAAGCATCGACGACCGGAACGAGCACCATCTTGCGGATCGATCCGATGATCTTT
>CAIJIZ010000509.1 GCA_903820735.1 uncultured Pirellula sp. | reverse complement strand
TGGGATTTACAATCCACGGGCCGAGGTGGCGGTAAGGTTATATTTTTGGCAGGAGGGAGTACCTACCGATGAAGACTGGGGCCGATTGTTTCAGGATGCAGTGAGTTTGCGTCATGACTTGTTAGGGTTGCCGAAGCGAACAAATGCATATCGAGTTTTGCATGGGGAATCCGACGGCGTCCCGGGCTTGGTGGTGGATCGTTATGGAGATTGTTTGAGTGCAGAAGTATTTAGTCTTGGGATGGCGCATCGGGCATCGGAGATATTAAATCGATTGCATCCGTTGATGGGAACCAAGCATGGGTTGGTACAAGCATCTCCGCAGTTTTCGAGTCAGGAGGGGGGGCATTGGCAGGGGAGTCGTTCGGACGGTTTCCCGGCTTATGCGACGATCCATGAAGGGGATGTTCGGTATCGAGTCCACTTTGGCACGGGGCACAAGACCGGATTCTTTTGTGATCAGCGTGAAAATCGTGAGATTTTGACACATTACACCGCTGGCCGAACGGTATTAGACGTTTGTTGTTACAGCGGTGGGTTTTCAGTGGCGGCTGCGAAGACGGGTGGGGCCAGCGAGGTAACGGGAGTCGATTTGGACGAAGACGCGTTGCTGATGGCGAAAAAGAATGCAGATATTAACGACGTTCGGGTGCGTTATGTACATGCAGACGCATTTGCATACATGCGTGATATGGTTCGCAATGGCAAGCAGTACGATGTGGTCGTATTAGATCCCCCCAAGCTAATTCGATCGCGTGCGGAACTTGAAGAGGGAACTCGCAAGCATTTGGATTTGAATCGACTCGCAATACAACTCGTCAAACGTGGCGGGGTGCTTTTGACTTGCTGTTGTGCTGGGTTGCTCGACGGGCCTTCTTTCTTGAATGTGGTGCAATCGGCAGCACGAACGACGGGTGAAGTTATCGAGGGGCATCGCAGTCGTGGACGGGTGGTGCAGATCATTGAGAGTCGTTCAGCGGCGATGGATCATCCGATGGCGACGCATTGCATGGAAACTGGGTATCTGAAGGCTTATTGGGCGAGAGTGCTTTAATGAACTCTGATTTGGTCTAACGCGGCGTGTAAGCTTCGGTTATTCCTGTGTTGGTTCTCCAGCGGTCGAGCTTTGTGTTAGGTTTTGGCCGTTGAGTTGTTGAAGCAATCTCAATGCGCGGTCGAACCGGGGGGCTTCTTCGAGCGCTTTCAAGCAATATCGTTTTGCGTTTGGAATTGCGGTTGGGTCGTCCGAGGATTGCTTCGAGAGAAGTTCATAGGCAAGTGCTAGGCGTAGGAAAACATCTGAAGGATCGATTGGATCAAGTTCAGAGAGGGCCAGGAGCGATTCGACGGTCACTTGTGGTTTGAGTAATTTCTCACCGCAGAGAGCAAGGTTATTGAGGGTTGGCTGATGATTGGGAGTGATGGCAAGGAGTGCGTTACACCAAGCTTCGACAGATTGATAATCGTTGGTTTGACCGTCGAGTTCGATCAGGCGCAACAAGGGATTTGAGTCGTGGGGGTCAATGCTTGCCAGGGATGTTAAAGCATTGCGTTCTTCTTTGGGGTGATCAAGTTTGCGTTCGATAGCAATCAGTTTTCGAAGAGCGCTTGTGGATGCGGGATCCTCTGGCCATTGCCTCACCAGTGCTTGCGCTTTGATTTGTGCCTCTTGCAATTTCCCTTCACCAAGAAGTAGATCGAGTTGTTGGTGGAGGGCCCAATAGGATGAATCTTGGTTGGTGATAGGTTGCTTTGGTGAAGGCGGGGTTAGATCAAGTTCTGGAGCGATGTTCGTTGCACGGGCAATCGCATATTGGATGAAAGCTTGGTCAAAGCCTTGTAGGCTGGTAGTTCGTCGAGTTATGGCTTGGGATATATCGAGTCCGTTGCGAAGATCTTCGAGGAGGGCTAGTAGTCCGTCTTGGCCGAATTGTTCGATCCAGAATTCGACGACCCAGGAAGATATGAAGTAGGCGAATTGAAGTCTTTCGGGTGAGGAGGGGGCAAGAAACATGCTGCTGAGTTGGCTTGGAGGTGCGAAGTCACCCGAGCGAATCCAATGGATATAGGTAGGTTGTGGAGGTTCCCCCCAGCCAGATTTCTTTTGGTGTTCTTCGTAGACGGAAATACCTTCGGAAAGCCATCTGGGCATTTTATTGGCTGTGAGTTGTAGGGTGATCACATGGCAGTATTCATGCCATAGAACAGACTCCCAGTTGTGTTCGACTTGGAGTGCGGTAGGTGAGTTCGCTGTGATGACTTGGCCGAAACACACGCCGAGGAATCCTTCGCCGCCGGGAAGGCCAAAGGTACGAACGGCAAAATCTCTTTGTTTAGCGAATAAATCGACAACAATGGGTTCACGGATATTGGCGCGGTACTTCTCTTTGAGTGTCTTTCGTGCATCGGAGAGGATTTGTGTGACTCGATGGCCGAATACTTTGGCTTCGTCTTTATCCATGCGGATCAAGAAGCCCTCTGTTTCGATGGTGGTGTATTTGTCGAGTTCGCCTTTGAGGATTTGCAGGTTGTAGTTTGTTACGTTGAAGGGGTTTGCTTCTCGGGCTGCTTGGACCATTTTCCAGCCTTCGGTTTCCTTCCCAAGTCGCAGTAGGTCTTGTGCGAGTTGTGTTTGGGCAGGGTGGTAGTTTGGATCGGCTACAAGGGCTCGTTGTTGGTATTTCGCACCTTCTTCGAAGCGGTAGTGCATCGACAGGTTTTTGCCGATGGTGTGATCAACGTTTGGGTTGAGGGTGCGTGGGGTAAGTGCTTTTGAGCGGAATTGAGCTTCGCTTTGAAAGTCATTTTTCAGGTGTGAGATGGCAGCTCGCAAGGCCCATAGTTGGCTGGATAAGGGATTGATCGATTCGATTTTTTCCGAAACCAGCAGTGCTTCCGCGTAGTTCTCTGCATCCATGAGGGATTGGGTTTGCAGCAGTAAAGATGGAGTGTGGTTGGGGTTGATCTCAAGGGCGCGTTTCAAGTGATTGACGGCTCGGGGTTTATCGGAGAGGCTCCAGGTTTGGTAAGCGAGTTGCTGTATTTCCGGGTCTGAATCCGAGATCTTCAGCGCTTTGCTTATTGCATCTGCGGCGACTTGGAAGTCCGATTTGTCGAGAGCCATCTTTGCGATTGCTTTGTGCGCTTCGATATTTTTCGGATCCGCTTTGAGTGCTTGATCAAAGCAGAGTTTAAGAACTTGCTTGGGATCTTCGTTCTTCAGAAGAAAGAACTCGCCGAGCGGGATCAATTCGGATTTGGTTGAATATCTCCAAGGGCTTTTCTGGATAAGCGCAGCGAGATCGTCGAGTTGCTGTTGGGCTTTTGTAGGAAGGTTGTTTTCCAAGTAGATTTGGTATCCGAGCAGTCTCAGTCGCATCGAATCGCTGAAGCGTTCTAGGGAGGATTCATAGATGCGAAGGGCTTCCTCGGGTTTGCCTTGGATGAGAAGTGTTGAGGCGAGGATACGGGGCCAAGCTTCGTTCCAAGTTTTCTTCTCGACTTGTTCTTTTGAGATCTCGATCGCTTGAGCATAGTTTCCTGTGCGGATGAGTTCTTGGGCTTTCGAAGGATCGATTGACTGGCTTTGTGCAGTAAGGCTTATTGCAACAAAGAATACGATTGTGAAGATTTGTTCAAGAACGGATCTGAGTCCCGCCGGGTTATTTGGCGAGACTAGGCGAGTTGTTTTATAGGCATCGACGCTGCTTGAGTTTTGGATTTTCTTGGAACATGTTTCTGGTAGATGAAGATTCATGCCGGGAATTCGCGGGTAGTTAGAACGGGCGGTGGTTGAATAATTCGTTACAATATACGGTGTTCCGAGGGTCGGAACAAAGAATTGTTGGATTACGTTTTAGACTGGGAGAATCGTATGCGTTTGATTTTTGCACTGGCGCTTATTCTGGGGTTTGTCTCGCCGTCGTTCGCAGAGACTTGGACTCTGGATGCCGAGAAGTCCAAGATTGACTTTGTTGGTAAGAAGCCTGAGGGGGCTCATAAAGGGGGCTTCAAGTCGTTCAAGGCGGATGCGAAAGCTGATTTGCAGTCGCCTGAGAACGGTTCTCTGAAGCTTGAAATTCAAACTGATAGTCTTTGGTCAGATGATCCGAAGTTGACCGATCATTTGAAGAACCCAGATTTCTTCGATGTTCGCAAGTATCCAAAGATTACATTTGAATCGACAGCGATTGAAGCAAGCAGTGAGGACGACGTCAAATTGGTTGGCAAGTTGACCATGTTGGATAAGACTGTCGAGATCAAGGTGCCATGCAAGGCAACGCTTGGAGAAGGTACAGCGGACCTGCGTGCTGAGTTCAAGTTAGATCGCACGAAGTTTGGCATGAGTTATGGTAAGGGCAAGATCGCTGACGAGGTGGAGATCGTTGCTAACTTGAGTTTCAAGCGTCCGTAAACTGAGCAACCAGTGGATTGTTAATTGGTTGAGCCAAGCAAAGCTTTGGAGCTTGCTTGGGATTACGGAAGATATTGTGAACGAAGTCGAATCATGCATTCGACTAGAGACCTGGGGGAAAGGTCATTTCCAAAGAGTCCTGAATGTTTGAAAGGGCTCTTTGGATCCTCCCAGCATTGGTTCCAAAGGATCGCGTCGACGTTCTGTTTTGCCAGGAGGAGTTGGAGGATCTCAAGTCCGCTTGGGGGAGTGGTTCCTGCGTAGGAGAGGCATTGATTTTGGTCAGTGTTTGCGAAGAGCGACGGAGAGATTTCCGGAGCGGTGTCGTCGTCGGATTCATCAGCGGACGACTGCGTGGAATTGGAAGGATATCTCCAGTGGGAAACGACTTGGTCTGAAGAGGGATCAGCGTGAGGTGTGGAGGATGAATTCGGCGATATGGGAGTTGTGAGCCGAATTAGGAGGGAGCGGTTTTGAATGCTCCAGTGGTCGATCAGATCTGAGATAGCGGGAAGGTCCATTGGAAGGGTTCCCATGGGCCAGTAGTTGAGGTTCAGTTCGAGTCCAATGCCCGCGATATCCCGGTCGTGTGCTCGGATGAGGCTTTCGGCAAAGATCACAGGGTTGATGGCATGCGGCCCGTGTCTCATGTTTTCAGCCGCGGGTAGATCGACGGAGAAAATGATGGGGGTTTTGGGGTCTACCGTGTGGATGAGATTGATGATGCTGCAAGCGAGTTTTAGGGACTGTGCATCATCGAGTCCGGTGGCTTCGCAGTTGTTTAGCCCAGTGCAAGCATCCCAGAGTTGGACCAAGCCTTGGCACTGAGAAATTAAATTCCGAGCTTTTTCGAGAATGGCATTCAGTAGGTTCTCGAAGGATGGGTAGGAGAGGGAATTTCGGATGACGTGGATGTCAGTTGGGCTGACCAATGGACCCGCGACAACGCGGAGGTTCTGTGACTTCGCCCATCGCAGTTGATCGATCGTTAAGGATGGGGTGTGCAGATGTGATTGGTTCGCTGCGAGCGAACCAATAGAAAGGTCGATACCTATGGTGTTGCAAGCGGGTAGAAGGGGAACTGCGAGATCATTCCAGTTCTCGTTGGATGGTAGGCGGACGCCGAAGAGTGTTTGGAGTTTCTCGTTGTTTCGGATGCGTGCGTGAAGATTTTGCGTGATGTAGGCGCGTGCAAGTGGGCGAGCGGCGCTGATTGCCAGATCGATCGACTGTTGAGCCAAAGCGTCGCTGAGCGTTGGATTGTCTTTCTCTAGGATAGCTTGAACGAAAACATCTGCGGCTTGATCGATCAGTTCAGTGTGGGCATTTGGGATTCGAACTCCGGCGCGATCCCAGAAAAAAGCATCGGTACGGATTCTGTGTAGAGTGCCTCGAGCGAGTTCAAGAAGTAGGTGGTAGGCAGGTTGATTTGTGCGAAGGGACGCGGTGGACAGGACGATGGGCCCGAAGTCGCGAGTGGGCCAAGGCAGGGAGAGTTTGCAGGAATCTCTGCTGCTTATTTCGAGTACTAGTTCGTCGTCCTTGAGTGAATTCACCGAGGCGATGGGAAGAGCGTCGAGTCCTGCCAAGAACGCGGTTTGCCAAAACCTCGAATCAAACTCCGAGGGGTTTGGTACTCGAAACCGCATCATGGCCATAGCAATGCCTTAGCTGAACGTTAAAGGGGGCCTGTTCGATGCACCCTAGAGGATCAGTCCCCACGAAGCTTCAGGTTTAGAACGGTGAGTTTCTCGCGAACTTCCGTTAGCGAGGTAACTCCAAAGTTCTTGCATTCGAGCAAGTCATCGCCGGTCTTGCGAATCAGTTCACCGATGGTGTTGAGTTGAAGTCGAACCATGCACTTGCGTGCCCGAACAGAAAGATTGAGTTCTGAGATGGGTCGATCGAGCAAGACCAGTTGATCTGGAGACATTCCAGAAGTATCGGGCAAAGGATCTGCTTGAGGCTTTTCGTGAGCAAACTGCCCGAGCGAGAGATTTTTCGCAGACAGCATTTCCTTGATTTCGACGAGTGATGTTTCGCCGAAATTTTTGCTTGATAGAAGCGATTGCTCGGATACCCGGGTAAGGTCACCGAGGGTTCGGATCCCCATTTTCTGGAGGCAGTTCCTGGATCGAACGGAGAGTTCGAAATCGGTGACTGGAGTACCGAGGAGTTTGGTGAGGTTTTGCTGTTGCTGTTGGGTTGCCTCATCAATCGATTCAGGTCCACCTGCGACGGCATCTTTAAGGTACATCTTTGCAACCGAGTGATTTGGACAGGTTTCCAAAACACGGCGATAGCAACCTTGTGCCTTGTTGTAGTCGTTTCGGTCTTCGTACATCAGTCCAAGGTTCAGCAGGGTGCCGATGTGCGAAGGAATGACGCTTGCACCCTTCTGGTAGAGTTCGAAGGCGCTCTGGTCGCTGCCCATTCGATCGTATTCTAGTGCTAAGCCGAAGAGTGCTCCGCCGTGCTTGGGATTGTGCTGCAGAGCGCGTTGGTACAGAGCGATGACTTCGGGTAGATTCCCACCGATGGAAGCGAGAGTCGCAGCGCGTTGGTAAGGGTATTCAGGGTGTTGTTCTACAGGTCCAAAAATGTTGTCCAGAATCTGAAGAGCTTCTTCTTTGCGGCCAAGATATCGAAGGGCTTCGGCACGGGAAAGTTGGCACCATTCTGAGGTATACCCTGCTTTTTCAGCAGCGTTATAGAACTCGATCGCGCGGTCGAATTGATCTAGTTGGAAAGATGCTTTTCCCAAGTAGTACTGCGCTAGCGCTCCACCGTCCCCTTGGCGAAGGGCTGACTCGGATTCTTGGAATCGTCCTAGTAGATAAAGGCAAACGCCAAGGCGTGTTTGGGTGGCTGGAGACAGGTCCGGAGTTTGTTGAAGTTCTTGAACCGCATCCTTAAGAAGAGCAAGTTGTGTGAGATCTTCTTCGATAACACGAGTGATCTTTTCGATGTCCGCTGGTCCGAAGGACTGATTGGATAGAACGACTTCGCGAATATCGGCACTTGAACCGGTGACCATTGCTTAACCTCTAATAGGCGGGTTTCTCTGAGAGAAACAAGCCATTTGGGTATGTGGGGACGAACATGTAATCTAAGCCGGCAGTGGGAATCGAACCCACAACCCCCGCATTACGAATGCGGTGCTCTGCCAATTGAAGCTATGCCGGCAAATCAATTTCGCGGGAAAAGAACCCGCGAAAGGGTTGTAAAGTAGACAGATTCCTGCGGAAACGTCAAGTCCCGTAGGGGATCCTACGCACTTCGAGTCAATTGCGAAGGTAGCGAAGTGGAGTTTGAAGTAGGGTCGGTGGAAGCCGTAGGTGGAGTTTTTGCCGGGAATCGGCTCCGGAACCACCACTTTTCAAAGAAATTCGGGGCTCGAAGTCGTCGGTCGTCGGCGGCGACGACGTGGCGTTTTCCCGTCCGGGTCTCTAAAACTAGCTGCGAATCGGACTTTTCGCGAACGATCCAGTACTTGTCTACTTCGTACGAGTAAAGTTCTCCATGGGGAGAAGGCGAGATGTTTTTGGCACGCTTGCCCGGAGAAAGTCCGTGCTTTTCCCGGGTGCAAATCACCCAGTCATTGATCTTGAATCGAGTTGGATCCATTTTGATTTTTCTGTCTCCTTACGGACCAAAAGGGAACGTGGAAGCGGCGGAGGTTGGAGGCAAGTCAAGCATTCAGGATGTTTGAATTCCAGGCACAAGCCACCGCGTGCAGGTATTAGATTTCCGCCAAGCTTCCTAGGGGCTCGAAAGGTCCCTGTCTAGTATTCCGGTCGCAATATCCTTACTGCCGTCGACGATGGTACCCTATTTTTCGATCCTTGTCCGCTAAGTCTAGTCCAATCCATAGCTTAGACGGACATTTAAAGGTTTTTTCATCGATCGGACCGGAAGCCTAGTTGCGGCGGTTGCCAGTTGGTGGGCGCGACTATATTCTGAAAGCATTCGTGTAGGCGGCTGTTTTTCCTTGGACTGGATCAATTTCTCGTCAAGGATTCACTTCAAAACGATTGAACGATTTATGTCGGACCATTGGAATTCGTTGGCAAACTTGCTTGGTACCCCGAACTTAAAGCCCCGAAGCAAAAAAACGGGTGGGGAGGACGTTGCGTCGGCCCCGGTATCTGTTCCGGCAACGACCCCCAATCCTGCTGCACAGCATGATCAGACCGCAGCTCCGACGCCAACTTCAAATACACCGGCTCCCCCTGCACGGGGTGGTGAATCGCGGGGTAGGACAGCACGGGGGGGAAAGGGAGCAAGTAAGAAACAATCGGCGGATCGAGTCTCTGCAGGTCAAGTCTCTGCAGGTCAAGTCGCTGAAGATCAAATTTCCACAGATCAAATCCCTACGGGGCAACTGGCCACCGATCAACCAGAGCTTCCAGCCTTTGGTGGTGATTTGATTTCCGCAGGCACTACATCGGCACAAGTCGAGGATTCGAAACGAGGCAGTCGCCGGTCGCCCCGTGGCAGTGAAACACGTGGCAGTGAAACACGTGGAAGGCAGGGTGGTAAACGCGGGGCAGAGATTGCAGAGCCCCAAAAGCCGGTGGCAGATGTTGCCGCTGAAGAAGTTCTAAGTGAACCTCAAGTAGAAGTGCTCCCTGAGGTGGTTTCCGAAAAGGCGCCATCGGTTTTGAGGACATCATGGGATGCAGTCGCGAACTTCTTTGGAATGGGGGGAGGTGGGGATTCGGCTCAAGAGTCTCAGAAATCCCAATCGCCACGAAAGTCCCAATCGCCAGGAAAGCCCCAGTCGTCACAGAAAGATCGTCCAGGAACGAGAGAAAATCGAAGGGATGATCGAAGCGATAGGGGGAGCGATCAAGATACAAATCGGGGGCAGAACCCTAGCCGCGGGCAGGAAACTGGAAGAGGAAGGAAGTCTAGCGTTTGGGGTGGAGAAGTTGCGACGCAAGAAGGCAACTCGGTGGATGCTTCTGTCGATGCGGTTCTCGATCGAGGGTTTTCTCAAAACGCATTTGCAGATGATTCTGCAGATCGCGATTTGGACAAGACTGATGATGGTTCGTCGCAATCTGCCGATGTTCAACAACCGGCAGGACGTGGTAGAGGCAGGCAAGAGGGGCGGTCGCGAGATGATCGGCCTCGCGATGATCGCTTTGGCAATCGCAAAGGAACGCAAGGACGCCGGCCTGAACGGGAGAAATCGGATCGCGATAGGGAGCCTTCTGCATTTCAAGACACTGACGATCGATTGGAAAAGGAGTTGCCTGAAGAACCAGTAGGTTTCTCGTCCAAGTCCGACGATATTGTGGAGAATCGGGATCGTCGTGGCGAACGTCGCCCTCCGCGAAGAGGTTTGGCGAATTCAAATCAGGACGAACCTACGGCAAGAGTACGAACCGAGAGGCCCGAGAGAACCGAACGAGCCGATAGACCAGGTCGCACTGAGAGGCCTGAGCGAACCGAGAGGCCTGAGCGAACCGAGAGGCCTGAGCGAACCGAGAGGCCTGAGCGAGCCGAGAGAACTGGTCGCTCGGAACGATCCGAACGTGCGGATCGTCAGGACGCGGATTCAGAAGTGGTCAGCCGACCACCTCGACGCGAACGCGATGGGGAGCGAGGCTCTCGCGAACCGGCTAGGGACTCGGATAGAAATTCCGCCCGCCGTGATCCCCGCGGAGAAGCTCGCAACGACGATCGCCGAGATGCTCGAAATGAGGAACGCCGCGATGATCGAAGGCAAGAGCGTAGCTCAGAGGTTTCCGGTCGCAGCGCAAGCCGTGGCTCGAGGGACGCCGAGGTAGGGTTTGGTGAGGGAGTCAGTTTTGAAGGGGCGAACCGTTCGGACTCTGCTTTTGATGAACCTGAGTCTTCAGAATTCTCCTCCCGTGATAATCGGCGAAGGGAGAGCGACAAAGCCAATCAAGATACCCCCCGAGGTGAAAGAACAGCTAGGCGGCGACGTCCTCGAGAGGATGACTCCGAAGCAGCTGATGTCGATTCGGGAGAGTTCGAAGATCGTGATGAACTTCAAGTTCGAGCAGGTCGCATTCCAAGTTGGGAGGAGACCGTAGGAGTTCTGATCGAGGCGAATATGGAAAACCACAAGCGCACTCCTTCCGGCGGTGGTGGCAGGCCTCGTCGAGGTCGTCCCGGAAATCCGTGATCGAGCATCTGTATTTTCTTCGATATTTCTGATGCAGTAGCAAATTCATACGCCTTGGGTCTACCGCAAGGCGTTAGGCGGTTTCTTGTTTAAATCGCCTGTCTAACGCGTTATGCAGCTAGGATTTTCTAGGGTAGCAAGCTCTCTGATACCCCATTCTTTCGTCTTGATAACCTGGTTGATTTTGGGATACTCGTTACCCCCCAAAAGGTTGGATATACCCCCGCCTAGTTGGGAGCAACGAAGCACATGGAGATTGGATTCATCGAGTTGGCCGATATGTGTTGGTCAGTCTCGAGGAGTCCTTTGTTATCAACAAGGAGACGATGAAATGTACAAGAACCTCAACGCAGCAGCGCTGGGAATTTCTGGGCGTCAGAGCGAGTTGATTGAATTGGCGATGACGTTTGGGTTTCAGGGGTTGGACATCGATGCATTGGATTTTGAGAAACGAAGTGCTCGCACCGATTTTCAGAAAGCATCTCGATTTCTTCTGAGCTCAAAGATGAGGGTAGGCAGCTTTGATGTTCCAACAGATCTTGATGCGGATGAAGTGGTGTTTGAGCAGTCCCTCAAGGCTGTCGAATCTGTCGTGGACGTGGCGGGGCAAGCGGGAGCGAGAGCTGGGATTGTGAGGATTCCTGCAGCTACGGATCGCTTTGCTTTTCCTCAATATTTCGAATGGATTCGCAATAGAATCGATCGGCTTGGAGGGATTTTCGAGAAGCACTCGGTGTTGCTGGGATTGGTCTTTACTACGTATAGCGAAGCGCGAGCGGGTAAGCAGTACAGCTTTGTCCACGACGTCCATGGCGCTCTAGCGTTGTATAACGCTTGTGGTTCGCAGGCCGTGGGATTGGTAATCGATAGCTTTGACTGGACGGTCGGCAAGGGGACTTGGGAGCAGTTAGCTACTTTGCCAGGAGCGAGAATTGCGGGATTCAATATCGCGGACTTGTCGGAGAGCCCAGCGATTGAAGCTTGCGATAAGAGTGCGAGGTTGATTGCTGGAACGACCGGGCGCATTGACAATGCGAAGTTTGCCATGATGTTGCATCAGCAGGGGTACGATGGCCCAATCACCTCCTGTCCCGAAGCGTCGAATTTCGGTACGGTGACTCGCGATGCAATAGTTTCTCGGGCTCAAGAAGTTCTCGATCAAACGTTGCAGAAAGCTGGCCTGCCAACGCAGACTCGTCGCCCCGACTTGGTCGTCGCAGGCAAGGATACGAGTTTCGAGCAATTCGGCGCGGACGCGTAGTCGCAAATTAAGACGGTTTCGGGTCACTTTCGGGGCATTTTCGGGTCGGGGGCTTAGCTTGGGAAATAGCCCTCTGACCCCCAACGCAAAGGAAACTTGTGGCTATACTGTAGGGCCTGTGGAGACTCGAATTGGGTAAAGGCTAGTCGGGAGTTTGGGAGATGTCGAAACTGACCCTTCGCGTGATGAAAGGTGCCGACCGAGGTCGTGTCTTTGCAGAGTTGACCCCTCCTATCACTATTGGCCGCGAGGAAGGCAATACGATTCAGCTTAACGACGAGCGGATCAGTCGCTTTCATTGCAAGATTCTTGCAGACAATCAGCATTTGGTTCTCACGGATCTGGAAAGCACCAACGGCACTAAGCTAAACGGGCAGGACTGTCAGTTGCGGATTCTGCGTTTCGGGGATTTGATCGAAATCGGTCGCAGCACTCTGTTGTTCGGTAACACGGAGCAGATTCGCTCCCGTGTGAGCGAGACTTACTTATTGGCCGATGGGAATCGTCCAGAACTTAGGGACTCTGAGATCGACTTCGATGTGGATTCTGATTTACTTGAGTCTTCCGAGAAATCTTCGGAGTCGATGGGGATGCCGGTGTTGCCCGATCGGTTAAGTCCGAGTCAAGCGGCGCAGTTAACCGAGTTGCTAGAGTATCTCCATACGGGGGTCGGCGAGGTTGTCGACGCAGTGCAGGTGATTGATAACAAGGGGACCGTCGCGGTGGACCATGCGAAGTGGCAAGCGCTTCTATTGGTTTACGGGAATCTTGCGGAGTTAATTCGCGGGATCTCTGATCCTGATTTTCGACTACCTGGTTAAGATTGCTTTGGCATGATTAACACTGGACGGTGATCACGGTAGGAGAGTCGCTTAGGGATAGGATCCTTAGAGTTGGGGGGGGAATGGTTGAGCGTATACGGGAGACATTGGTCTTAGGAGTAGATGCTGGCGGATCGAAAACGCGAGCTATGTTAGCCAAGTTGGATTTGCGGCGTGCTCGTGATCCCAGCGAATGGCGAGAATCGTTAGAACTGCTTGGGCAAGGCGAATCAGGGCCGGGGAATCCGCGATCGGTGGGTTTCGAAACTGTTTACGAGAACATCCAAACTGCTTGCGAAGAAGCATTTCGTTGTGCAAGTCGATTGCGGAGCAAGGTCGATTCGGTTTGTATTTGTATGGCTGGAGTTGGACGGGCGGATCAACGAGAACCAGTAGCTCAGTGGTGTGAGCAAGTCGCTTTGGCAAATCGCATCCGTATCAGCGAGGACGTCTCCCCGATTCGTTGGGCGGCCCTATGGGAGACACGTCACGTTATCGAAGGGCAATCAAGATTAGCTCCTTTGCCGATGACAGCCGGTGACTGGAACAATAGTGTCACTCTCATCGCCGGAACGGGTTCTATTGTCTCGGCGACTAAGGACTCGCAGGCCGGGGACTGGGAGTTGATTCGGGAGTCGAGTAGCAGCGTCGAAGGGGCTGCGATCTATGGGCTGCACGAACCAGATCTCACCTCGGTGCGTGTTGGTGGTTGGGGGTACATTCTTGGGGATGAGGGAAGTGGGTACGCGATCGGGTTGGCAGCGTTGAAAGAAGTTTGTCGAGCGCATGATTCGGGTGAGCAACTCTCTGCCTTACATCAAGTCCTTTTGAAGGAACTTGGTTGCGAAAGTCCGATTGAATTGATCCCGATCATTTATACTCAGCCAATTCCCAGACCGAAGATTGCGAGCTTGTATCGCCATGTGGTTCGCCATTCAGCAAGCGATCTGGTGGCCGCCAAACTGCTTGAATATGCAGCGAGTGATCTAGCGGAACTAATCGCTTCGGGAGCGAGCAGAGCAGGTTTGTCCGCTCGGGGCTATCGACTGGCTTTAAGCGGTGGGACTTTACTGGAGAAATCCCCTTTAGTTCCTGCAATTTTAAGACACTTGGATGAACTCGGAATGACTCCAATGATGAGTCATCAGGTAGCCGATCCGGTATTAGGTGCAGTGGTGATGGCTTCGCTACCTTGGGATTCGAATCAAGGCGCATCACGCCTGGATTAGTTAATGGAAAGCTGCTGCAGAGAACTCTTTTTAAAGAATAGCACTGATGGGGGACCCTTTGCTGATAGCTAAAGGGCGAGAGAGTTTATCGTGGATTTCCGTCGATGGGGCGAATCCCAAGCAGTGGTAAATCGTTGCGGAGAGGTCTTGAGGTTCGACTCGTCCTTCGATCGGGTAAGCACCATGACGATCTGAAGCACCGTGGATGCGTCCTCCTTGGATTCCTCCTCCGGCAAGTGCACCGCTGAAGACATGTCCCCAATGGTCGCGGCCTCCGCTCGGGTTGTGTTTCGGGGATCGTCCGAACTCACCGATCCAAACCACCAAGGTGTCCTCGAGCATCCCGCGTTGTTGAAGGTCTTCGAGCAATGCCGAGTAAGCTTGATCCATTGGCGGCATAAGCACGTTCTTTAATCGCTGTGCATTGTTTGCGTGGGTATCCCAAGCAGGTGCGTTATCGGGATCGTCTTTCCATCGAGTCCAATTGACTTGGACGAGTGATACGCCGGATTCGACGAGTCTGCGAGCGAGCAGTACACTTTGTCCGAATCGGTTTCGGCCGTAGCGATCTCGCACCTCGGGAGTCTCTTGGTCGAGAGCGAAAGCGGCTTGGGCTTCTCGAGTACGGATCAAATCGATTGCTTTGTGTTGCCAAGCGTCCCAGCGTTGAAGTTGTGGAGAGTTTTGGTGTTGATCGAGCTTGCGGTTGAGTTGTGAGAAGAATGCGTGGCGTTGGGCGAAGTGTTCAAGGGACACTTCTGCGGGGAGGGCGATATCAGGGACTTTGAAGTCCGGTGCGTTTGGGTCGCACTGAATGAGCCAGGGATCAGCATGGCTTCCGAGCCAACCGGAATCTTGGCCTGGCCATAGAAGCCGGCCGGTGTTCCATATCGGTTCGGGTAAGCGAACAGCCCCTGGTAACGGTCCGTGATCTCCTTTAAGGTGCCGAACTACCGCTGCGATACTTGGCCAATCATTCGGTGGGCCGGGCAGTGAGTTCTCGGCGTTACGGGGTGAATGAGGTTGACCGGTAAGCATCCAGTAGCCGCTTGCCGAATGCGCATTATCGTCGGTCGCCATAGCGCGAAGGACGGCGATGTGGTGTGTAAGTTTCGCAGTCAGGGGCATCAATTCCCCGACGTGCAATCCGGGAGTTGATGTCGCGATTGGCTTTGATTCCCCACGGATTTCTCCGGGTGCATCGGGTTTTGGGTCCCACGTTTCATGTTGGGGTGGACCCCCTAGCATGAAAAGGACGATGCAGCGTTTGGCTTTCCCAAACGAGCCTGCGATTGCGTTCGGGGATTTTTCAGTAGACGCCGGTGGGTTAGGCGAGTTCGCTTGGAGCGAACTGTTTTTCAAGAGCTGATTCAGGCCCAGTCCAAAGGCGCTGAGTGATCCCACGCGAAGCCACGTTCGGCGATTGACGCCGTCGCAAAGGGTATGTGAAGGACCTTGGAAGTTGAGCATGGTGACACTAGGTTGTAGTCGCGGAGGCTATCCAAGGAGTTCTGGGATAGGTTTACCATGATCGACAATTGGCGTTGGGCGACCATTGAAATCCTTGATGAAAGTCGAAGCGGCATCGATACCGAGGTGGTGGTAGATTGTCGCGAGAAAATCCCCTGCGGAACAAGCGCGTTCGATGGGATCTTCACCTCGTTTATCCGTCGCCCCGATGACTTGCCCCGTCTGGATCCCGCCTCCGGCCCAGATATTTGAGAAAGCGCGTGGCCAATGGTCACGTCCGGGTTGGATGGTTCCAGCCGCAGCGCTTGCATTCCCTGCACCGGTGCTTGGTGAGTATTCGATTTTCGGGGTACGGCCAAATTCACCGGTGACGACTACGAGTACTCGTTTGTCGAGGCCTCGGGCGTAGATGTCTTCGATTAAAGCCGTTACGGCTTGATCGTAAGCTTCGGCTCGAAATCGCAAGGCGTCGAAGACGTGGTGGTTAACGGCGTGGTCGTCCCAATTGCCGACGCGACCACAAAGTTGACCGCTGAGGCTAGTGGTTAGAACTTCTACTCCGGCCTCGATAAGTCGGCGTGCCATGAGAAGCTGTTGTCCCCAAGCATTTCTTCCGTAGCGATCGCGTGTGGCGTCGTCTTCTTTTGTCAGGTCGAAAGCTTCTTTCGTTTTAGGGCTGGTCAGCAAGGAGATCGCTTGGGACTCAAATTGATCCAAGGCACCGAGTTCTCCAGCGCGATCGAAAGCACGAGTCAGAGTATCGAGTTTTTGTCGAAGCGTACTGCGGCGGTCGAGTCGTTGGACTTCGTTCGGGTCATTGAGACCAATATTTGGGACGGAGAAATTCGGGGCGCTTGGATCACCTGAAACGGTAAAAGGGGAGTACATATCCCCGAGGTAAGCAGGGCCGTTGTATTCGAGGGGAGGGTTAATCCCGACGTACCTAGGAAGAGGATTCTCACGTTGCTCTTGTTGGGAACGAAGAAAGTTCGTGACCGTCATCCAGTCAGGGTATTTCGGTTTCGGCTTATCTCGGGTGTCGGGATCTCCGGAGAGCATCTGCATCGAGCCGGCAGGATGCCCGGGTGCGGTTTGCCGCATAGAACGAAGGACGGTGAATTTATCCGCGATCGCGGCTTGGCGTGGCAGCAATTCGGTGAAGTGCAATCCCGGGACTTTCGTTCCGATGGTGCTAAACGGTCCGCGATACTCACTGGTGGCTTCTGGCTTTGGATCGTAGGTGTCGATGTGGGAGCATCCACCTGGCTTCCAGACCATGATGACCGCTGTTTTTTCCTTCGACGCGGATCTTGGAGCGGAATTCAGTGGGTCTGCCGCAGATGCACTTTGAGATTGGAGTCGAAGGATGCCCGGTAGCGAGAGGCTGGCAAAGCCCCCCAATCCCATTGATAGAAAACCGCGACGATCGGTCGGTCCGGCACAACGGTGGTGGTTCATGGGAGGGGCATTCCTGTGATCGGAGGGGGGAATGTTCACGTCGGGAGGGGAGTGTATGCCTTCTTATTATACTACAAGAAATCCGGCGCGACATGCTACGGCGGTTCTTCTCCTTAGGATTATTCTGTCGGCTTGCGAATCACCAGTGATCCGTAGATACTTTCGGTGGTTGCGGCTCCGGCCGGGCGGTGGTTGCGGCTCCGGCCGGGGATTTGGCCGTTCGGAGCCCAACAGCGTAGGGTGAGCCGTTATATTGTTGCCCAACTTCTTCATTCCTCTCAGCAGAAAAGTAGCGATGTTAAAACTCAAGAACAATATCCGTCAGTCGATCGTAGGATGGTGCTATCAAGCTTGTGGCGACCAGTGGTCATTGGATCGTCTTTGTGAAGTCACCAAAGAGCTCGGGTGCGATGCCTTGGAGATCATGCCGGTAGAGGATTGGGCGACGATCAAGAAGCACGGATTGAAGTGCGTCTTGGCACCGAATGGAATGCCCGGCGCGCCATTCGTCAAAGGGTTTAACAACAAGGCTTATCATGAAGAAGTCATTGCGAGGATGACACAAGCCATCGAGGATACAGCTACCGCTGGTTTTCCAAATGTGATCGCTTTTACCGGCTACAAATGGCGGAATGCGGAAGATCCAAATAGCGGAGAGATTTCAAGAGGCGAGTGCATCGAGAACTGCGTTGCGGGCTTGAAGCAAGTAGCGAGACTGGCTGAACAACGAGGTGTAACACTCTGCTTGGAGCATCTGAACACCCGCGACGATACTCACCCGATGAAGGGGCACCCGGGATATCAAGGCGATGACATTACGCTCGTTGCCGACATCATTCGCGGTGTGGGCTCGGAGCGAGTGAAGATGTTGTTTGACGTTTACCACGTGCAAATTATGCACGGTGACGTCATGCGTCGCTTGGAAGAGAACTTCGACCTGATCGGTCACGTTCACGTCGCAGGAAACCCTGGCCGCAAGGAACTCGATGATGATCAAGAGATCAACTTCCCACCGATCATGCGTTTGCTCCATCGTTTGGGGTACAAAGGTTATGTTGGTCAAGAGTTCATCCCGACTCGCGATGCATACGAGGGGCTCAAGGAAGCAGTTCTGCGCTGCGATGTGTAGCGATTGCTCAGAACAGCCGGGAAGGCACATCAATACCTATCGCAAACATCTATCGCAACAGCGGTAGAACATGCCGCTAGGCAATTGTCTTTCGATGCAAGTGACTAGTAGTTGAATTGGAACTGCATTCGCAACAGATCGCCGGCGAACTGTCCATAGGACAAAGTGTTCGCTTGGGATCGCGATGCAGTATTGGTGCGGTCTGCAAACGTATAGACTGTCGTCAACTCAGCCGATGAGTTCATCTGCCACTCAAGACCGATCTCGTAGTCGTCAATTCTTGCATAGGGTGCGTTTCGCTCTGTTTTGTATCCACCGCGGTAATACTGGTACCGCAAGAACGGAAACAGGACTCCATAGTTGCTCTTGTACTGGTACATCGTTTGCGCGTACCCCCCTTTGACCGACTGCTCTTCAACGGCCGTTTGTTTTGCGTTCAGCGCCGGGCCTCTTCCGACATTCCACTCGGCTTGGAAACCCAATGGCTGGGGATAATAGATCCCAGACCATCCAATGCGCTCGTCCGAATATCCGGTGGACTTTGAGAACGGATTGATCAAGCTTCCAGTTCCAAGCGGGGAAATTGGAGATGTCAAAACGTTGTAATCGCCGGTATAGCCTTGGATCCCAACTTCATAGAGCTGGCCATTGGGGAGTGTCCTTGGAAGGGTAAATCGAGCGACGACGTGGAGATTGTCGTTCTGTTCGCGAAATGATCCCCCTTGGCCATTATAAACTCCCAATCCGAAGAGACCGTAGTTACCCGAGCCCTTGAGCCCTTCGTCGACGGCGTACTTGAAGAAGTCTTGTGCGGATTTCGGCGTCCAGTAGTAGTACACACCTAAGTCACGTTCGTTGCGCGCGGCACTGTTGAATGCATCATTTCGGTCCAACGACAAGCGATTGGAGCTCGACTGCATGTTTTCCCATCCATAGGGAATCTTGGATTGTCCAATCCGCAACCGGTGAACCTTGCCCGTATCCAAGTAAAGATCGCTATACCAGTCCCGAACCTGGACGAATTTGATTTGATCTGTAACACCAGGAATGGATGCTGCGAAGTCAGGCTGTAAATAAACACCGAGATGCTCAGAGACATCCCCGGAGAAGATCAGGCGAGCTCGTCGAAGTAAGAAGCTTTGGTTGTCACCTACGGAGGTGTCACCTGGCAGGTAACTTGGAAACGACCCGTCTTGCAAGTCCAGCGTTTCATTGATTCGAAACTGTGCATATCCGCGAATGGTGTATTTCTCAAACCAAGTCTTCTTTTTCTTCTCGTCCTTCTTCTCATCCTTCTTGTCGGATTTTTTTCCATCCTTGTCGTCGGACTTCTTCTCACTACTTGAGCTGCCATCTTTCGGCTTCGATTCGCTAGATTTCGAATCTGTTGAGGATTCCTTTTTGCCGGCAGGCGTTCCGTCTTGGGGATCGAACGACGGAACTGTTTGCCTTGAAGTATAGAATTGCAGTCCCTGAGCGTCTGTCGGGTTTGTTGCATCTACGGGAAAGAGAGCCTGGGATGGGGCGGATTGATTCTGGATGCTCGCCTCGAGAGATCTGAGTCGTAGCTCTGTCTCTTTAAATCTCGCTTCGAGAAGTTCCAAAGGGGTCGCTGGCTCAGAGATTTGAACCAAGTCCTGGGCGTTCGAAGTTAAATGTGGCCAGATTGCTGCGTTGAATGCAAGAACACCTATGGCCCAAGATCGTAAGAATGCCGAGAGGCTTTGCTGGCAAAGAAGAGGGGAACCGCTTGTAGCCGACTTGTTGCCTACATATCCAAGTGGGCGAACGGTTGACGCGAATAATAGCATATGCTCGGCTATTCCTGATAATCGATACAATCGATACAATCGTAACAATCACGACAGCCTACGGAATCGGAATAATCGCTACCAAATCGTCAGCATATTCACGGAAAGTGACCAAGAAATTAATAAGGTTTTCGGATCCGGTCAGAATTTCGGTGACCCGCTTTGCTTGATCATCAAGGATTATTCAAGGGTCATCGGGACGTTGCAAAAGGTTAATGCTGCGAGCCCATTGGGGCCCTTGAGCAGCCGCGATTGCTTCCAGTCGATCTCCTTTAAATAGGTAATCTTCTTAGCTGTGGTTGGTTCTGAGAGTTGGAGGGTAAGCAACCCTCCCGAGGCACTGCCGCTTTTCACTTTCCCCTTCACCCCATCGAGGTAAAACTCACCGGCTAGGTTTTCGTCCCAAAGGATCGGTTGGTCGAACTGCAATCTAACCACACTACGCGTTTGATCGAGAACTGCGGATTGAAGGTTTGGAGAAGTAAGGGAGCCTTTTGCCTCCTTTCCATAGAAATCTTGCTCGATCAAAGGTTGAACCATCAGAGCAAACTTGCCCCAGCCCTCGAGAGGAAAATGGCATCCCCCTTCAGGTTCGACCCCAAGGGTCGCAAGGATGCGCATGTTGGAGAAAAGGGTCGGTAAGGTCCGTTGCTTTTCTCGAAGCATATCACCCGAGCCGTTGCGTCCACCCATACTGCATGAGTTTGGCCATATTTGGAAAACGTAGTATCGTTGGACGTTAGGGAAATCATGTTTCCAACCTGCTGCCATGTCGATGAACAACGGATGGTATGTCTCCCAACCAAACCCACCTGTTGGGCCATCTGCTCCTTGATCGTTTTCTCCTTGGTGCCAAAGAATCGCACGAATGCCGTGTGTGAGTTTGGCTTGTTCCGCCCTCCAGAGCATTCGGCCGTAGATACTCGAAACATCGGTTGGGTTTTCTGGATTACGCTGGTGTTGATCGATGCGGGTCCCACCCACTGCCGCATTGATTATGAAGACTGGAACTTTCTGGCTTTCGACAAGTCGTTTTGCTAACTCCATTCCCCACCATCCAAGTTCGGCACGTTGGCCATCTTGTTGCCCTTCTTGCGCTTTCCAAACAGGACGGACCCAAAGGTTGCCTTCGTTTTCTTTTGGGTTCCCGGAAGGCTTGGCATAGCTGCGAATCCAAGGATGGGTTTCCGCTGGTGATTTCTCTCCGGTATCGGTGGCGAGCGCGTTGGATTGTCCATCGATGATATAAGCATCGCCGCAAATTAGATCACCTACGGAGTCGAGTACACGCTCGCTATCGATACCGAATTCAATTCGATATTGGATGAATCCCGGTTGAAGTTCAACCGAGAGGGCGTAGGAGCGATCATCGGAGAGTTTGCTCGTAACGGTTTGAACGGGCTTGTCATCCGCGTAGAGACGAAGAAACACGGTGTTGGATTTTGTGTTGATGCTCGGATCGAGCGTTCCGTTGTAATGCAATATTCCAACGTTGCGATCCTCACGAGCGTAGAATTGGCCTTCTTGAGGTTTCTCATCTCTAGCAGGAGTTCTTGTTATCCAAGGATCCTTTTCGGGTTCCGCTACATCGATGACTACGGATTGAGAAACACTGTGGCCTCCATTATTCAACGTTGCAGTAACTTGAAGCTTACCGCTTTGCTGTGAACGAACGAGGATCAACTTCTGATTTGTTTTTTCGTTGATGGTTGCAAACGGACCGACTTCCCATTGTGTTTCGAAATCGGCTGCTCCCGCTGCCTTCATCGCGTCGAGGTTGCTGATCAACGGCGCAATCTCAATCTTTTGACGGCCATCCCAACGCGTAGGCGCTTCGAGTGTGAACATCGGTTCAGGGATCTGTTCCAGGACCGAAATGTCGATATCGCGGATGAGCACTTCGTTGGGGTAAATGGCTTTACACCGCAATCGAACGGGCGTCTCGCCAGCGACCCGGCCTGCATCGAAAGTGTAGGAGAAACGATCGACAGCCACGACCGATTCGCTTTGGTCTTTTATCACTGACCAATACAGCTTCTGAGCACCTAGGGCTTTCGCGGTAAACGTTGCTTGGGAGCCTTCGGCTAAAGTCGCTCGTTCGCTCGATACGGAAAACTCGTTACCAGGTTGAACGAGCAATCCTGAAAGAGTCTGCATTGCTTTTTGGTTTTCGTACTGCAGCTTGGCCCAATCCGCTGAGCGGACTGCGTTCGATATACGCACCTCGTCGATATCTCCGGCAAAGTCAAATCGGTTGTACCAACCTCCGATGTAAAATCGAGACGGCGACTTGATCGCAAGAGGTGCGTTTGGAGTTTGCGTGGTGTTGCTCAGTTCGCCGTTGACGTAAATTCGCGAATCACCTTTTTCATAGGTGTGCAGGATATGAGTCCATTGGTTCAGGGGCATTCGCCCAATGCTCGAAACATCTGCGCCGGAGAAGTAGCACTCCATTTGAACGTGTGGGGGGCTTTTGAAATGCATGACAACCTTGCCTTGGGCATGCTCATTTCCCCAAGCCAATGCGCGTCCATTGGATTGAGATGGGCGTATCCAAGCTTCGGTCGAGTGTGAGCTTGCTCCAACTGGAAATCCTTCGATTTCCTCCCCACATACGATTCCTTTGCCATCCTCGAATCGTCGGGCATTGCCAATTCGGCCAGGGGTTATTGTAGTTTGTACATTTTTGGTTTTTATGGTTCCAACTTCGTCGATCAAAGCTTCGTCCATATGAAGCACACTTAGGAATTTGTTGGAATCGTTGAAAACGGCTTGTCCATTCGATTCGCTTGAAGCAGACGCGTTACCCCAGTAGATTTTCAATTCTTGGCGTGTGTTACCGAGAATCTTTGGGATACGCACCCAGATGCTCGCGGTTCCAGTTTGAGGAGCCCAGTGCTCGATTTGGTAAGCCAAGTTTTCTCCACCAAGAGAAAATCGAATATCCGCTCCATCTGGTTTTGCAGCCTTGAAGTCGAAGAAGTCTTTATGCAGTTCAATAAGCACTGGAACGTTTTCTTCCAGTGCATTTGAAGGAAGGTTTGCACCTTCAGGGGTGGTCAACAAAAAGATGGACCCGGAATGGGGCCAATCGGGATAGTCGGCAATCGACGGCGTTCTATTCATTAGAACGAACGCTAAGCAAACGAACAAAGTCGTGATTTTTGTGGCAGGAAGCTTCATTATTTGTTCCGTTTGCTTTTGGTGTTTGTCGTCGAAGTTAGTTCAACTTGGTCTGTTTTGGTTCAGCGTGAAATGGATTTCTGTCTGATCGGCGCTAATCGTACATGGGTAACGGTCACTAATTTGTTTTGAGATCTTCAAGATCCCAGCGTTTGGATTTATCGCATTCTCACCAGAATCGAAGGGAAGGAGTG
>CAIJIZ010000508.1 GCA_903820735.1 uncultured Pirellula sp. | reverse complement strand
GAAAAACTGGATAGCAAGGTTCAAGTTATTCATGGAGATATCGTACAAACAATAGTTGTTCCGACAAGTTAATTTCGCGCGGTTTTTGGGCAGGCTGTCATTTTTTGAGCATTTCCAAGCAATTCTGGCAGGCTGCTAAATAGCATTCCTGGGATATCAAAAGATTTTAACGTCAGGAATTTTTCCTTTGTGGGCAAGCTCAGGTCGTTCATGCGGTCCATGGTAGGTCTGTATAGCAGTCCCGGGCCAAAGTGCTTTTGGGTTTGGCACGAGATCCGCTTAGCCGTGTTCCGGTGGCGTGAAGTGTAGGTGGGGGCAGAGCGAATTCAACTTGGGGAGAGACGAGATGAGTGCGATCGGATACGAGATGCTTGGCGACCGAGAAATGGCGACAAGGGGTGATGTCTCGACAACTAAGCGGAGCGATATCCCTTCGATCGAATGGGAGAAACGTTATCGTCGGTCGCTGTCGAGTCGTATGCGTCGGGTTTTCCCAGTCATCTCGATGTTGGGGTTGTCGGTTTATCTGATCACAATTTCGGCGGTATCGATCTACGACATGGCTTTGACGATCAAATATCCTTTTAGTTTGAAGGAACTCGAGCTAAACCCCGTCGGACGTTGGATGATGAGTCTCGACCAAATTCCTTGCGGCGGCTTGCCCGACTTGAGCTATTTCTTGCTAGCAAAATTCTTGGGCACCTGGATCGTGATGAGTGTATTGTTTTGGTTGGTGGTTCGTCGTGCGAGGATTGGTCACCTTGTGGGCCTCGGCGTCGCGGCTTGCCAGTTGATCTTGGCATTTTATCTTCACTACGGAGAAATCTAATCACTGTAAACCCTTTGGTGTGATACTCATTGCGAGCGTAGAGGGGGGCTTTTCGTCGAAACCGATCTAGGTTTAGAAAAATGAAATTGGTAGTCTAGGAGTGGATAGTAGGCAGGATGTACCTATTGTCCGAAGAGATTCTCAGTCAGAGACTCTCAGTCAGAGAACCACAGTCAAGGATGAGTGAATCGGATGCGACGAACCATAGTGAGAGCTTGGATTGCCAGTCTTGGGATCAGTACGCTGGCGGCGGTGGTTGGTTATTCACAAGGCTCGGCGCAAGGCCAAATCGTGCAGCCCAGGGCTCCGGGGTATGGTGCGGGAGCAGGCTCAGCAGGTGGTCAAGCATCGGGATCTGCAACCGGCGGTGCAGGAGAACTTGGGGGGCAGCCTGGCCAAGCGAATCCGCAGCTAAATCCTCAACTTAATCCGCAGTTAAATCCGCAGGGAGCCGGACGAGTCCAGAATCAGTTGCAGCAGGCGATGCGTGATGGGCAAGAGTTTCAGATGCAAGGTCCCAACAATGGCGGTGCGGTCATCCAGCAACGTCCATTTCCGGAATTGACGCCGCAAGAGCAAGCGCACATCGATCAGATTTTGGCTTATTGGGAGCAAGAGACGACGAAGATCGAGCGATTTAGTGGTGAGTTTAGTCGTTGGGAGTTCGACTCGCAGGCGGCTGGTGTTCAAGAGATTGCGCGTCAGTTGGGTCGAGGGGACGTGACGGTCGCAGCGAGCAAAGGGGTGGTTCGGTTTCAGAAGCCCGACCGTGGGTTGTTCAAGACCGAGGTGTACACGAAGATGACCGGTCAGTTGACGAAGGACCGGCAGGTTGAGTTGAAGGTTGATCCGAACAATGCGGGTGAGTGGGTCGTCTGCGATGGGAAGTTCGTGTGGGATTACGACCGCAAGGAGAAGGTCCGAACGAAGTTGGAGTTGCCCCCTGAGATGCAGGGGCTTGGAATTATGAACTCCCCGTTGCCCTTTTTGTTTGGGGTCAAGGCCGACGAGATCAAAGAGCGTTATTGGGTGCGAGCGATCTCGGCTGGCGAAGAGAATGGCAGGCCGGTAGAGAATAAGTATGCCGTGGAGGCTTATCCGAAGTACCCGGTGGATGCTGTGAATTACCATCACGTGCAAATCGTGTTGGATCGCGAGATGTTTTTACCGGTGTTAATGGTTTTGTATATGCCTGAGTGGAGTGACCAAGCGGTCAATGCCAATGGGGTGGTGATCGAGCCTCGCGACAAGCGGATGGTTTATCAGTTCAGCAACCGCCAAGTTAACTCCAACATCTTTCAGAAGTTGAGCGAATCGTTGTTTCAACGCGACTTCATTCCGGTCGATCCAGGAGCGGGTTGGAAGACCAACGAGATCCCTTACTTGCCTGCTCAACCGCAAGGGACCGCGCAGGGAGTTCCGCCAGTTGTTCCCGGGCCTAATGGCGTAGCGGGTGGCAATGGCGTGCCTGGCGCTAACGGCGCTTTGGGTAGTGGTGCTCCGCGCACTGCAAATCCAAATTTGCCTTCGGGGCTAAATCCACCTCGCTAAGTGGTCGGATGCGTTAGAGCGGAGGCGCAGCGTTGCACAAGAGACGATGGACTCAAGCCGGTTTCGCATGGAATCGTCATGTTGATATTCAACGCGGAGTGCTTGAGCAACTCGCGATGCGATCGGCTTGGTCGCTCGCAGCGCTGTTAATTTTCTTAAGTATTGGCTGTGCGCGATGGCTACCGGTCGCACCGAATGATTTTTCCCCTGGTGAAGGCGAGGCGGGCCGAGCAGCGAATGGGGGTACGAAGGGGATTGTGAAGAACGAGCTGGCGAGTGATACGGTAGGGATTGAGACGATCCTGTTGAGGCTCAGCGCGTTGGAAGGGAGAGAGTTGCCGGATTTGTGGGCGGGTGCGGACGAGCAAGTCTTCTCGCCAGCGTTGAGGATGGAGTTTGACCGCAATGGCTTGCGGGTGGGGAAGTTTCGCGGAGTTCTTCCGGCGCTAGCTCAGAGATGGATTGCAGAGAATGCGGAGCGGATCGCAACGGATCCGATGGAGCAAGCTGGGGTTGTGGCTGACGTCTCGAGTTTCACTCAACTTTGGCGCTGTCGGGCTTCGCAGAGCAAAGAATTGACGATCCGCAATTTGCCGCAGGATAGTGTCACGTTGTTCTACAACGAAGACGGAGTCAAGGGAGGTATGTATCATGCCCCTCATTTCATGATGATGCTACAAGCTTTTCCGCTGGGAGATGGTTCGGCTAGAGTACAATTGGTCCCGCAGTTGGAGCATGGTCAGGCGAGGCGTGTGGTGGTCGCCAAAGAGTCTGCGATTAGGACCGATGAGCGACGCGACAGCATCCTCTGGAAAGGATTGGGCTTGGATGTGCAGCTTCAGTTGGGCGATTGCCTGGTGCTTGGGGCATCCTCCGAACCACACGGGCTTGGAGAGCATTACTTCCGAACTCGCACGCGGAGCAATGAAGTTCAGGATGTGATTCTATTGGTGCGAGTCTCCGAGTTGCATGCTCCAGATGTGTTTGCACGTAAGCCTTGATGTAAACTTGATGTAAGGTCGATCGATGAACGCCCCGAAAAAGATCGCATTGTTCGCTGGACCGATCGCAGCGATGTTGATTACGTTTTGGATGATGCAATTCCAGTCCATCCCACCCGAGGCGGCAAGAGTGGCGGGGTTGTGTATCTGGATGGCTATATGGTGGATGACAGAGCCCGTAGCGCTGGAGTTGACCGCGTTATTACCGATGTTGGTCATACCGCTGACGGGGCTCTATCCCAAGGACGGGATGATGAAGGCGTGTGCGCCTTATGCGAACGAGAGTGTTTACTTCTTCTTAGGTGGGTTTGGGTTGGGATTAGCCATTGAGAAGACCCAGTTGCATCGCGTTGGTGCAATGGTCTTGTTGCGTTACGCCGGAAAGAACGCGAGTCGGGTTGTGGGGGCTTTTATGCTTGCTACAGCGGGGCTGAGCATGTGGATCAATAATACAGCCACGACGATGCTGATGTTGCCTTTGGCGATGAGTGTGATCGCGACGACGAATCATCCTTCGTTCTCGAAGTCCCTGTTGATAGGAATCGCGTATGCGGCGAGCATCGGTGGGATGGGGACGTTGGTCGGCACGGCTCCTAACATTTATTTTGCGGGGTACCTTAAAGAGAACGGGATGGAGATCGGGTTTAGGGAATGGATGCTCATTGCGATGCCAGTGGTACTTGTCTTGTTGGTTGGATGTTGGATTTGGATGGTGTGGATCCTTTGGCCGATGCGTGGGGTAAAGGTTGAGATTCCGTCGGCTTGGTTGGAGATGCAAAATGAGCGTACCGCTTGGAATGCGCAGCAACGCACCGCGTTAATTGTTTTTGGCATAGCTGCTGCATTATGGGTGTTTCGTGAGCCGATGTTGGGATTGGTTAGGGGGAGGGTGATTGAGGATTGGTTAGGCGCAATCAACGATCCTTGGATCGCGATGGCTGCCCTTGCCTCTATGTTGGTCTTTCCGCTCGGTGCCCCTGTATTGGAATGGAAGGATGTGGAGACGATCCCTTGGGGTGTACTGCTGCTCTTCGGGGGAGGCTTGAGTCTATCTACCGCCATATCAGCTTCGAAACTCGACGTTCAGATAGGCCACGTCGCTTCCATGTTGCAAGGTATTCCCGTTTGGTTAGTGATCGTGTGTGTGGTGGTCTTGGTCATCGCAATCTCGGAGATGGCAAGCAACATTGCGACGGCAACGACGATGATTCCGGTATTGGCAGGAGCTGCCCCAGCGATGGGGATCGACCCGATGATCTTGCTGAGTGCAACGGTGCTCGCGAGCAGCTGCGGGTTTATGATGCCGGTGGCAACTCCACCGAATACCTTGGTCTTTGCGCAGAAAAAATTCCCGGTCCGCGACATGTTGATGGCGGGTTTCGGAGTGAATTTGCTTGCGGTAATCGCCATCCCGCCGGCGGTTATTTGGGTCTTGCCTTGGGTGCTCGGGCGCTAAAACCGAGTTATACTATGGCGTAGCGTCTTGAAGCTATTTACCGCTGTTATTGTGAAGTCGAAGGCGAACTCGAATGCTTACGTTTTTAGGTGATGGGTTAGCGCAAACGTGCAACGGGGTAAACCGCCGAGACTTTTTGCAGGTCGGGACCCTTGGGGCGATCGGGTTCGGGTTACCTGAGTATTTGGCAGCCGCTGAGAGTCACAAAGTCGATCCGACGAAGTCCAATCGGTCGGCGATCATGATCTTCAACTTAGGGGCCCCAAGTCAGCTTGATACTTTCGACATGAAGCCCGATGCACCGTTAGAGGTGCGAGGCCCATTTTCTCCGATACCGACAAATGCACCAGGGATGATGCTTTCGGAGATCTTGCCCAAGCATGCTCAGATCGCCGATAAGATCTCGTTGGTACGATCTTGTTTCCATCGCGGGGCTGCGGTGCATGATGCGGGTTGGCAGATCATGCAGACCGGTCGGCAGTTTCAAGGTGGCGTAAACACTCCTCATGCCGGGAGCGTCGCCGGTTATATGCTTGGACGCAAATCGGATCTTCCACCCCATGTGGTGCTGCCCGAGACGATGGGGCGAGGTGGAGGGAATCTGCCCAATGGCCAAGCGGGTGGGTTTTTGGGGAAGGCTCATGATCCTTTTGCGCTCATGGCCGATCCAAGCCAGCCGAACTTCAAGGTACCTGACTTGTTGCCCCCCGAGTCGTTGGGGTCGGTACGGATCGATCGGCGTCGACGGATGCGAGAGCTGGTCGATCAGTCGGTTGCAAAGTTCGAAAGTAGTGAATCCGCCAAGATGATGGACGAGCATTTCGCTTCCGCGTATCGCTTGATGACAAGCACGCAAGCGAGGGATGCGTTTGATTTATCGGCCGAACCACAGGCTGTGCGCGAGCGGTACGGGATGAATCGTTTTGGACAGTGTTGCTTGCTAGCCAGAAGGTTAGTAGAAGCAGGGGTGCGATTCGTAACGATCAATACGTTCTTGACTGTGTTCGACGAGATCACTTGGGATATTCACGGCAGTAAGCCCTTTACATCGATCGAGGGGATGAAGAACATCGTCGCCCCGATGTATGACCAAGGGTACTCCGCATTGATCGAGGATTTAGCGCAACGCGGGATGCTTGGAGATACCCTTGTGTGCAATCTGGCCGAGTTTGGTAGGACGCCGAAAGTCAATCCGGCGGGAGGTCGGGATCATTGGCCAGGTTGCTTTACCGTTGGTTTTGCCGGCGGTGGGGTTCAAGGAGGCAGGGTGGTCGGTGCGAGTGATCCGATAGGGGCGGTACCGGCGGATCGACCGACGGAGCCTCCCGAGGTGATCGCGACGATTTTTCATGCCTTGGGGCTGTCGTTGGATCAGCATTTACCAGGTCCTGCCGGGCGACCTTTTCCTTTGGTCGACATCGGCTTTCGCGAGATCCAAGAGTTGTTCTAGGATTGCAGTAGCCTCTCGAATGCAGGAATGCTTGGGCTTTTCCCTTTGAATTTCTTCCCATATCCTTTGGGTTAGGACGGAATTATCGCAGGGGTTTAACGCCGCCGGGGGTTGGCGCCGGGGGTTGGCGGAGCGTTTTGGTTTGCGCGGTTCGAATCGCAAGATCGGATCAGCGCGATTTGATTTACATTTGGCGACAGGCATCGATGGAAGATGAGTACAGAAGAGAAACCCAGCATGCTTAAGGGGCTTGTCGGCAAGTTGTCCAGCGGGGAGTTGAGCAGTCGCGATTTATGTGAAGGGTTGTTGCGCAGGGTTCATCAGTGGAATCCGACTTTGCGAGCGATTTTGTCGATTGAGGAAGACCGCGTGATGCAGCGGGCCGAAGAGTTAGATCGGCGTCGCGGTCAGGGAGAGGATTTGGGGGTCTTGGGTGGGATCCCCGTCGGGGTGAAAGATAACTTGTGCAGCCGGGTCGGCAGGACGACTTGTGGTTCGCGGATGTTGGAGAATTTCAAGTCACCTTATGACTCGCATGTGGTCAGTCGGCTCGACGAATCGGGTGCGGTGTTGTTTGGCAAGACGAATCTCGATGAGTTCGCGATGGGGGGCTCGACCGAGACGAGTTTCTTTGGAGCCAGCCGCAACCCTTGGGATTTTGAGCGAACTTGCGGAGGAAGTAGTGGTGGATCTGCGGCCGCGGTCGCGGCGGGTTTGGTACCAGTAAGTATAGGGACTGATACAGGCGGATCGATTCGACAGCCGGCGGCGTTTTGTGGAGTGTGTGGGATCAAGCCGACGTATGGTCGGGTAAGTCGTTGGGGGTTGGTCTCGTATGCCTCGAGTTTGGATGTTGCTGGGGTATTTGGTCAGAGTGTGGAAGATTTAGCGTTGGTGCTAGGGGCGATCGCAGGACACGACCCTCGCGATTCGACTTGTTTGCCCCATAGCGTACCGGCTTACTCGGAAAGCTTGACTCAAGGTGTTCGCGGAATGCGAATTGGAGTGCTTCGCGAACAGCTTGATTCTCAGGGGCTTGATCCGCAAGTGCGAGGTGCCATTCTCGGCACGCTCGATGTCTACCGAGAGCTTGGGGCTGAGATTGTAGATGTATCCCTACCTCATTCGAAGTATTGCATCGCGACCTACTATGTGATCGCCCCGTGTGAAGCTTCGAGCAACCTAGCTCGTTATGATGGGGTGCACTACGGTTATCGATCCTCGGGCAAGGAAGCGGGCGTCTTGGATCGTATGATGGAGCAGACACGCAGCGAAGGTTTTGGCAAGGAGGTGCAGCGTCGCATTCTGCTGGGGACTTATGCGTTGAGTGCGGGGTACTACGATGCGTATTACTTGCAAGCGTTGAAGGTGCGTCGATTGATTCGGCAGGACTACGACGAAGCGTTTTCGAAGGTCGATTTGTTGTTGGGCCCCACGACGCCTCAAGGTGCATTTCGGCTCGGAGAGAAGCTAGCCGATCCGATTCAGTTGTATTTGCAAGACTTGTTTACCGTAGGAGCGAATCTTGCGGGGATTCCTGCGATGTCGATACCGGTCGGGTCTGGGATGGATGCAAGCTTACCTATCGGGTTGCAGTTACAAGCACCGGTGTTGCGTGAAGATCAGTTGTTTCGTGCCGGTGCGGCTTATCATCGAGCGATTGCTTATCAGTTCCGTTTACCAGCTACATTGGAAGAGCCTCGAGTATGAGTGCAAGTGCGATAGAGAGCAAGGCAGCGCCTGCTTACCGAGTGGTTGTCGGCATGGAAGTGCATGTTCAGTTGAAGACGCGCAGCAAGTTGTTCTGCCGTTGCTCGACGTTATTTGGTCAACCAGCGAACACGCAGGTGTGTCCAGTATGTATGGGTTTGCCGGGTGCTTTACCGGTACTCAATCGACAAGCGATTGAGCTCGCGGGTCGAGCAGGTGTGGGATTGAATTGTGCGTTATCGGACTTTACGAAGTGGGATCGGAAGAATTACTTCTATCCGGATTTGCCCAAGGGATATCAGACGAGTCAATATGATTTGCCGATTTGCGTCGGTGGGTATCTTGATATTCCGGTGGGTGGGGCCGGTGTCTCTTCCGGTGGCTCTGCCGGCGTATCGGGCCAATCTAGTACAGCTGGCCAATCCAGTACGGTTGGATCGGAGAACGTCTACAAGCGGATTCGATTGGTCCGGGCGCACTTGGAAGAAGATGCGGGCAAGAGCCAGCATGATGAAGGATCGGGGCGTGGGGATTCCAAGATAGATTTGAATCGGGCGGGAACACCCTTGTTGGAGATCGTCTCCGAACCGGATTTGTCGAGCGCTGAGGAAGCCAAGACATTTCTGTCGGAGATGCGGACGTTGATGGTCTTTTTGGAGGTTTCGGATGGGAATATGCAGGAAGGCTCGGTGCGGGCTGATGCAAATGTGAATTTGCATATTCAGCGAGGTCAGGAGTGGGTAGCCACGCCGATTGTGGAGGTCAAGAACCTCAATAGTTTCAGGTCGGTTGAGCGCGCGATTGAGTTTGAAGTTGCGAGGCAGTATACGGAATATTTGCGAACGGGGCTGACCAAGGGGCAGTCGCCCAAGCAGACGCGGGGCTGGAATGATGAGCTTGGTCAGACCGAGATGCAGCGTGAGAAGGAAGAAGAGGCCGACTATCGTTATTTCCCTTGCCCGGATCTTGTTCCTGTGAAGTTAACGCAAGCGCAGAAGCTACAAGCTCAGGAGAGTGCGGTTCGGACGCCGAGCTTTTATCGAGCACAGTTGGTCAGCAAGCATGCGTTAAGGGTTTCCGAGGGGGAAATCTTGATTCAACAGGGACGCGGCGTAGTAGAGTATTTCTTGGAATGCGTCGAGCATGGTGCGACCGCGAAGCGTACGGCGGCTTGGATGTTGCAAGACGTACTGCGGTATTTGAATGATCGAGCTGTACCGATCGAGAGCTATCCGATTCGAGCCGATAAATTTGCCGAGTTGTTGAAAGCGGTCGAAGGTGGTCGTGTGGATACCGCACAAGGGAGAGATGCGTTGGGAAAGATGTTGCAGGCAGAGGGATTGTCTGTCGATGCTGCGATTGCTTCGTTGGGAATTGTCCGGGTCGATACGAGTGAAATAGAGACGCTATGTCGTGAATTGCTGAGTGAAAATCCGGATGTGATAGAGAAGGTTCGCGGTGGGAACACCAAGGCGGTTGCGTCTTTGGTCGGATTGGCAAAGAAGCGGAATCGGAACGCGGATCCGAGAG